>CALKCG010000102.1 GCA_938082915.1 uncultured archaeon
AGATACTAGAGTTACCATGGGGTTTACAGTAGCCCATAAAAGAGGTCGTAAAATATATCAGATAGATGACCATTTAGCTATGACTATAGCCGGGACTGCAGCCGAAGGTCAGAATGTTGTCAATATACTTAGGTTCTACGCTAAATTGTATAAAGTTGAGCACAATAGGCCTATACCTGTAAGTGCCGCATCCAGATTAGCTTCTCAGATACTCTACAGCAACAGACTTATGCCTCTCGCAATCCAAGCAATAGTTGGAGGAGTAGATGAAACTGGTCCACGTATATATGCTTTAGACCCGTTTGGAGGCGTTACTGAGGAGAACTATTTTGCAACGGGTTCAGGCTCTCCAATAGCTATAGGTGAGCTTGAGACAAATATCAGAGACGGTTTAACCATTGAAGAAGCGATTCCCCTAGTAGTTAAATCTCTCAAAGCGGCTATGCGTAGAGATGTTGCTACTGGAGATAGTATCGATATTGTTGTGATAGACTCTAAAGGTTTTAGAGAGTTCTCTGAAGACGATAAAATCAAGCTTATGAACAGTGTTTAGCTATGATTTTATTCCATAGGTGCATTGAGAGTTTAGGTGTTTAGCTGTGAAAAAGCAGTTTCAAGACCCCTTATCTAAGATAAGAGAAATAGTGCTATCTAAGATACCAGAAGATGTTACGGTAACAAGGATAAACTTTGAAGGGTCTAAGCTTGCAATATACGTTAAGAAGCCAGAGGTCCTACTCATAGATAAAAGCTACATAATTTCTGACATAGTCGAAAATATGAAGAGGCGGATCGTAGTTAGATCAGACCCATCTGTTAGAGCGTCTAAGGAGGATGTTAAAGCCATCATAAGCCAAGTGATACCTGAAGAAGCGAGCGTAGAAAACCTTGTTTTCGACGACGTACTAGGTGAAGTCATAATAGAAGCTAAGAAGACTGGCCTAGCCATAGGTAAAGATGGTGCTCTTCTACAAGAAATCTTGAGAAAGACTAAGTGGATACCCAGGGTTCTCAGAGCACCTTCAGTACCTTCGAAAATAATCGCCAATATTAGACATGTACTTTATAGCGATACAAAAGAGAGGGAGAGAGCTTTAAGAGAGGATGGTGAACGAATATTTAGACCCTTGGTTTTTCCAGTTGATGAAGTACTACTAGTACCACTTGGAGGATTTAGAGAAGTCGGTAGATCCGCTATACTAATTAAGACTAAGGAGAGCTCTGTATTGATAGATTGCGGTATAAATCCAGGGGCGTCTAAGCCTAATCAGGTTTTTCCCTATCTAGACTTTGATTGGTTGGATCTTGATACTCTTGACGCAGTTGTTGTGACACATAGCCATTTAGACCATTGCGGGGCTATCCCACTATTATATAAATACGGATATAAGGGGCCAGTCTACTGCTCTGAGCCAGCTTTGAGCCTCATGGTTCTCGCCCAACTCGATTATTTAGATGTCGCCACGAAAGAAGGCATGTTCCCTCCATATACTCAGAGAGATGTTAGAGAAATGATTCTACATACTGTAACACTTAGATACGGTTACGTAGTAGACATAGCTCCAGATATTAAGCTTACTCTGTGGAACGCAGGGCACATACTCGGCTCTTCAATAGCTCACATACATATAGGTGAAGGTCACTACAATATCGTGATAACGGGAGATTTTAAATACGGTAAAACCATGCTTCTAGACCCATCTTCAACAAACTTTCCGAGAATTGAGGCTTTAGTAATGGAATCTACATATGGCGGCGAAGAAGACGTTATGCCTCCTAGGTCTGAAGTGGAAATGTCTCTCATCTCCACCATAAATGAGACTATTGAGAAAGGTGGAAAGGTCCTAATACCCACTCCAGCCATAGGTAGAGGTCAAGAAATAATGATGGTCTTAGATTCCTATATGAGGAAGAATTTACTTAAAGAAGTCCCAATATATATAGATGGCATGTTGAATGAAGCTACGGCAATCCACACAGCCTACCCTGAATACTTGTCTCAAGAGCTTAGAGACCTCATTCTACGTGAAGACATAAACGTGTTTCAATCTGAACACTTTACTTCCGTTTCAAATCCAAATCAGAGACTTGAAATAGCTGAGGATGGTCCTTCAATAATTCTAGCCCCATCCGGTATGATGGAAGGTGGACCTGTGCTTGAGTACTTTAGGCTTATGGCTGAAGGCCCCCAAAATTCTCTTATATTCGTCAGTTACCAGATTGAAGGTACATTAGGTCGTCGGATTAAGAATGGTTTAAGAGAAGTTCCTCTAATGTCTAAGGACGGTAAAGTAGATATTATTAAAGTAGGTATGGAAGTTAAATCCATCGAAGGTTTCAGCGGGCACTCCGATAGACGTCAACTTCTTTCCTACGTTAAAAGGCTATCCCCTAGGCCTAAAATGGTTATCATATGTCACGGTGAAGCACAGAAAACGCAAAATCTATCTTCAGCCGTCTCCCATACATTCAAGCTTCCAGCTATTGCTCCAAGAAACCTTGAGAGTATAAGGCTTAGATGACAAAGATTTTAAAGTAATTTTACGCCATCCATCTTTTTTGCTGTTCTGTATTTGGTGCAGGTTTTTGAATGAACATAGAAGTGTAAATATTATAGATGAAAATGGTAGCGATGGATAATAACCGACTTTGATCCCGGTGTATCTTCGAGTGTTAAGTGGTGAAGAGTATCTTCCATGCTTTTGCTCATCGCTACATGCGCATGGCGGTCGAGTCTGAACCACAGACTCCCATCTGAGGAGGTTCGAACATGCGACAACATGTCTGCCTCCTCTATATCCGCATCCTATACATTCAACCCGTCCATTCTGGTATTTGACTAATTTAAACCCACATATCGGACAGGTGCTTAAAGAACCTCTGGTGTGCTTACTTTCGATTGTCTTCATCCCTTCCCAAGCCACCTTGTAAGCTATTTGATCTATGGCTTTTCTAAACCACCAAGAGTTCAGTCTTCTCTTCAACTCCTTAGAAGACACGGAGAACCTTTCCATTGAATGGGTTGAAGCGCTTCTCTCGTCTGTTTACACTGTTTCTTATTCTTCTCAAGTCTTCGTAAACTATTCCGTAACCTTTGGCTTTACAGTTCTTCATTACGGCTGTTGTTGCCTGATCTAGCATCGTTGAAACCTTGTTATCGCGACTTTCGGATAGCTTCGAAAGATTCTTCTTCAACACTCTTCTGTCTCTTTGGTATTTCTGTTGAAGCCTTCTCTTTCGCCAGAAAATATCCATAACTTGCCTTTTTCAGCTTAGACAAGCCGTAGACTTTCACTCTTCCTCCTGAATACAAAGTTATGTTGTCTTCGTTAATGTCGATTGCCTCTTATCCCATAGGCTCGACAACTTCAGCGGTATTGACCTTTGTCAAGACAACCATGTGATCGGTTATGGTTATCGGGTTCAACTTGAGCGTGGCATCCGAAGGAAGCTGCTCAAACCTCTTATGAAGTCCTACGTAGAAATACTGTTTCGGTTTTAATGGAATTCTAAGTTTATCGTTAACTATCTCGTAGGCTTGACCTCCAAGCCTCACCATAAGCTTTCTAGTGTGAGGTTGTTGAACATTTCTTTTTCTCCTCCTATCCTATAGTTTTTCAGAATAGCGGTGGCAATCTCTATTACCGAGAATATATACCATGAGTGCAATCCATATTTTGCGAGTTCATGATAAACTTCCTTTGAAAGCCTTAGCCTCGATTTATGTTCTTCTCCAAGCCGACGTGGATGCAGTAATTAACCATATCCCTGAAGGCCTCAAGTAGCTCAAAGACCTCTTCCGTGGCTGAGATGGTATCTTAACCGTTCGCACAACCAAAACTAAGAGAGGTTAATATTTGAGACTTGCCATCCGCCACTCGAAGATGTACTAGAACTACAACCTTTAAAATTAAACTTCTAGTCGTAGCATATTCATAACTGATGACTGTGAATGCTACAAAAAGAAAGATGACTTTGAAAATTCTCCTACCTATATGGTCACTTTTCACGGTTT
>CALKCG010000103.1 GCA_938082915.1 uncultured archaeon
CGTCGACCTTCCTCGTAACAATATACCTGCCATACGTATCCTTACCGACTAAGCCAAGCGTTTCCAATTTATCAAGGTGGTGAAACGCTAAGCTTGGGCTTGAAAACCTCAATGCCCTCTGAACTTCCCTCACGCCAACCCCCCTTCTATTCCTCAGAAGATACATGTAAACTTGCAACGTTTTACCTCTAAGAGCATACTCTACCTTCTCCATATCCGGCTCTTTAGGCTTCTCAGACATTTCAGCTCTTCAATCAGACAATTGACTGAATCAAGAATAAATGTTTCCCTGTCAGAGTTAGAAGACTCCTTAAAATGTTTCTACTGTTTAATATGCGTAAAAAATCTAGTACAGTATTTCCTCTAGTCTGTCGCTTTCAAGGGCTTTTTTAAGTTCTAAAGCTATTCGCTTACCCGTAGACATAGGCTCGTCGAATAGGTATGGTGTGTATGGTGAACCCTGAGGATATAGATTTGTACCAGCAACTATTCTAGCGGAAATTTCGAAAACTGTAAATCCTCTACTGGGATGGTATATCGTTTCAAGGCAGAATGGTCCTACTATCCCAGGTGGGAAGAGCCTCCGGGAAGCCAGTACCACTCTAGCACCCATGTCGAGGCAATCCTTTAAAAGACTTTCCCTTAAAATCAAAGGCTGATTTCCAGTAACAGTATAGTCGAAGAACTCCTCTGGAACGTTGGGAAGCCCTCTATACGCTTCATCTATAGGCTCTATACGTTTATCCATGCTTAGAAGTTCAAGTCTACCATTCCCAACTCTAAAGCCCCCATCCAGCATTAGACTGTAGAAGAAGTGGAAGTAGTAGCGTACTCCAGGTACAAATTCCTGTATGGAAACTTCTTCAATGCTTCTTATAAGCTTCTTATCCATAGTCCATTTAATCTTCTCTTCAAGCTCTTTAGCGGAATCTGCTGTGAAGTATCCTGCCCCTCCTTTTGCACCTGGATACTTTACGAATACTTTACAGTCTACTTCTGAGGGGTTTTTAAACTCCCTTGGCGTTTTCAAACCAGCCTCCCTAAACCATTCCATCTGTTTAGATCTATCGCTCTCCCACAGTAAAACCGTTCTATTGCCGAACGTTGGTACGAAAAGCATATTGAGGATGTTAGAGGCTCCAACATATTCGACGAAGGAGCCGTGCGGTATTATCACACAATTCTCCTCTACAAGTTTCTCCTGAACTTCTTTACGAAGCACGTCTTTAAATCCTTGAACTTCTATGAAGATGTCTGGTTTAGCTAGAGGGAAAGCTTCGTAGACAAACCTACGGTCTGGCGTTGTTACACCAAGCGTTCTAAACTTCAGCGATCTAGCTCCGTGGAAAATTTGAAGTGCTGAATGAGAGCATATAGTTGAAATAGTTAATTTGTTTTTATTATATTTTGAAAGCACTCCTCTAATATCCTCTACCGTTATCATGTTACAATCTCCTTAAGCCTACCGTGTTTATAAGCATATGAAATCTCTATGATCGTTAAATCTAAAACACTTTCAATCCTATCTAGTCCTAATTCTCTGAGAAGTTTAGAATAACGTATTGAAAGCCTCTTCATTTCCGGCGAAGTAGGTCCTACGCACGGACTTCCAGGCACTCTAGGGCTTACATCGAACACGTAGAATTCAAGTCTTTTACCCTCAGGGTCTTCAGGATCATATGCTATAGCTCCTTGAAGCGCGAAAGAGCCTATGAGCCCTGGAGGATACTCCAACCTACATATTTCAATAAACTTTTCAGCAGCCTTGTAGACGAGTGGCTTCTGAGACTCCCTCATGGTTACTCCGAAGTGTCCGATCTCCTCATTCTTGATGGAGATGCGCAATTCAAGCTGATCTCTTGCGGGTAGATTTAACACTCCATGCAGATTTACCTGCCTCCTATCATCAAACCCTAGGAAGTCGAACTGTGGAAAGACGTCTGTGAGAACCCATGCATGGAAGTTTGCATTAAACCTAGGGCCTAATACGTACTCCTCTATTACAGACTGCTTAAGGTCTTCTTCCGCTATGACGTCCTCCTTTATGAGTTTCTCAGCCTTAGCCCAGTACTCTTCCGGGCTGCTTGCTGTGAAGAATGCTCTTTCAAGAGGCTTCTTCTTCTGTCTGACCTTCACAATAACTAGTCTATCTATTTCCTCAGGTTTTGAAAACAGTTTAGGCATTTTAATCCCAGCCTTCTCCAGAAGCCAATATTGGTTTTTGGGTAAAAGCCTCTCCTCCGTTTTTAAGAGGTACCTATTTCCATAAATTGGAACGTAGAATTTACTCTCTATGTTTTCCCATCCAACGTAGACTGTGAAAGACCTATTCGGTATGAAAATAGTATTCAAGTTTCGAAGCCTCTCCTGAACTTCTTCGTCAAGTATTTCCTCAAACTTGTCTAAGAGGATGATTTCATCGAATAGGAAACTGTTGTATTTTACGTAGAGCTCCTCCCTACCCTTTTGACATACTACTACTGTTTTAAAGCCGGCGTATTTAGCAGATGTTGCAACTTCTTCCGCTGAGTGGCTTCCAAGCACACCTATGGTTGGTTTACCGTACTTTGAAACCAGTTCTTGAATTTCGCCCCTATCGATGGTCATATAAGCCTCCCTGTTAAATTCTGTTAATTCCAGCTTAAAAAGCTGAGAACTGCTTAAATTTTTTTAATACGCTCTTCCTGTGTAACATGAGGCATATGCGAGTTAAAATGTCCGGTTTCGGTAACCTTTTAACGGTCGATGAAGCCTTAAAAAGGCTCCTTGAATCTATCAGGGATCGTAAGCTCGACGTTGAGAAGGTGCCTCTGGAAGATTCCGTCGATAGGATATGCGCTGAAGATTTAAGGGCTCCCGTAGATATCCCTCCTTTTAACAGGTCGGCTGTAGACGGGTATGCCGTTAGATACGTAGACGTTTTAAGCGCCTTACCATCCAATCCAGTGGAGCTTAAGATCGTAGGTGTCTCGGAAACTGGCTACGACTTAGAAACACTTCCGAAAGTCAATCCCGGAGAGGCTGTAGAGATTTATACGGGAGCCCCCATACCGTTTGGAGCAGACTCCGTTGTCATGGCTGAATTCTGTAAAAGAGATGGTGACAGACTATGGGTTTCGAAACCAGTAGCATACATGCAGAATGTTTCAGTGAAAGGGGAGGACTTTAAAACCGGAGAACTCGTCGTAGCTAAAGGCGTTAAATTGAAACCGTGGCATGTAGGTGCTTTAGCCTCCCTAGGTATAGTAAGCGTAACGGTTTACTGTAAGCCCACAGTTTTAGTAGCGTCGACTGGTTTGGAGCTTAAACAGCTGGGCTCTGAAGGCGGCTCGGGTAAAATATATGATTCAACTAGACCTATGCTTAAAGCGCTTTTGAAAAGCATTAACTGCAAGGTTTTAGACCTTGGAATACTTCCCGATGAACCTACATATATCATGGAAGCTATTTCAAAGCATTTGGAATCGATTGATTTAGCGGTAATTACTGGTGGAACAAGTCTAGGCTTAAAAGATGCGACGCCGGAGGCTTTAGACATGTTAGAGGGTTCAAAGCTGGTCTTCCACGGAGTTCGTATGAGACCCGGTAAGCCTACTGGTGCTTATGTTGTAAAAGGTAAGCCTATTTTCATGCTCTCAGGCTTCCCAGTTGCAGCCTTCATAGGATTTAAAGCCTTCGTTGAACCAACTGTATATGCTCTAACGGATTCTAAGCCAGACCCGCAACCCACTGTTAAAGCATACATCACCCGAAGATTGGCTAAGCCGACGGGCATCAAAGCGTACGTTAGAGTTAGAGTTTACCGTTCTCAAAACCGTTTCTATGCCGAACCTCTTAGATTGACGGGGTCGGGGATACTTTCAACTTTAACCAGGGGTAATGGCATTCTCATCCTTGAGGAGGAAGTTGAGGGTGTTGAGGAGGGGGAGGAGATTGAAGTTCTACTTACACAGCCTTTTGAAGAGGTGGCGTAGGATTGGCAAAGGTTTTCCACAGACTTATGAGGGTTGAGGAAGCCATAGAGCTCATTAAAAGACATCTAAAACAGCTCAACCTCGAGCTGGAATACGTAGCTTTAACGGAGGCTTTGGGTAGAGTTCTCGCAGAGTCCATAGTTTCACCAGTGGATTATCCTCCGTTCGACCGGGCAACTGTAGATGGTTATGCAGTTAACAGCGTCAGCCTATTGAATGCCGACGAGGAAAACCCCGTTAAGCTCAGAGTTATCGGAGAGGTTAAAGTTGGGGAACTTCCAGACTTAGAGGTTAAACCTGGTGAAGCCGTGGAGATACATACTGGTGCCCCTATCCCCAAGGGAGTGGACTCAGTTGTAATGTCCGAGTACACTAAGAAGATTGGAGACTACGTGCTTATCTACAGGTCCACCTACCCCGGTGAAAATATCGCTCAAACCGGTGCAGATTTGATGGTTGGTGAGTCTCTGATTAAAAAAGGCACGGTTTTAACATCTAGGGAAATCGGCGTTCTTGCTGCTATCGGACTCAGTAAGGTTCCAGTTTACAGGAAAGTTAGAGTCGCTGTGATTTCAACTGGATGTGAAATTCAACCGCCAGGTTCTCATTTAAAACCGGGTAAGATCTACGATGTGAACAGTTTTACAATCTCCTGTATGCTTAGGGAACTGGGCTGTCAATCGGACGTATTGGGGATATATCCTGACGACTTTAATACTCTACGTAAAGTCGTCGGAGAAGCCCTCGAAAACTACGATGTTGTAGTGACCTCAGGAAGCACTTCAGCTGGGTTTGGGGATGTGATATATCGGGTTTTCAATAGTCTGGGTAAACCTGGCGTCTTAGTCCATGGACTTTTAATGAGACCGGGCAAGCCTACCGTTGTAGCCGTGATAAATGGCAAACTTGCACTAGGATTACCTGGCTTCCCAGTTTCAGCCATGATAGCTTTCCACATGGTTGCAAGACCGATTATTGCGTATCTAACCAATCTCCCCGTTGAAACCCCCCTCAAGATTAAAGCTGTTCTACCGTTTAGGGTTAAAACAGGAGGCGGCGTGAAAACTATTATACCAGTGAGTTTAACTTTAAACCCCTCCGGGTTTTTCTCAGCGTATCCTCTTGTTGAGGAATCTGGAGCCATATGGAGATTGGCTTTATCCGACGGCTTCGTAGAATGTCCTGAGGAGAGAGATTTCCTCGAGGAGAATGAAGAAGTATCTGTAACGCTTTTCTCTAAAGCTATTAAACCAGCCGATTTAGTGTTCATTGGAAGCCACTGTCTAGGTTTAGACCTCCTCTTCGAGCATTTTGAAGAGCCATTAGCGGTGAAAGCGATCAATATAGGTTCACTAGGAGGGCTTTTAGCCGTTAAAAGAGGTGAAGCCGACGTAGCTGGCATTCACCTTTTAGATCCTGAAACTATGCAGTATAATATTCCTTGTATAAGAAGATATGAGTTGGAGGGTAGAGTTGTACTTGTAAGAGGATATACTCGAATGCAGGGCTTCATAGTGAAGCCCGGTAATCCTAAGAAGATAAGTGGATTTGAAGACTTCTTCAGAAAAGATGTTACGATCATCAACAGGAACAAGGGTTCTGGGACGAGAGCTCTAATAGATGAGGGTTTACGGAAGGCTTCTGAAAGCCTTGGGTTGAAATTTGAAGAAGCCGTTAAAAGAATTAGAGGATACACATTCGAAGCTAAAACCCACTCAGCGGTAGCATCAGCCATAGCATATGGCAAGTGCGACGTAGGCGTGGGTATTGAAGCAGTAGCCTACGCATATGGATTGGAATTCATACCGATAGCTGAAGAACTCTACGATTTCTTAATCCTAAGGGATAGGCTTCAGAAAAACTCTATTAAAATTTTCATTAAAACCCTCAGTTCTGACGCGTTTAAAAAAGTACTTGTAGAGAGGCTTAGAGGATATAGACCCCTTAGAGAGACTGGCAATATAGTATATGGTTGAAAGTATGCTCAGCTGGAGAGAATTCAATTATATGGAAGATAATGAGAATATGCTTAAAAATTAAAACCTACTTATCAATACTCTATGTGTCTTCTCAAAGTCTATTTAGATAATGGCGGTAGGAGAAGGCTAATAGCAGCAGATGTAGCTTTAATCGTACGCGAGGGGGATGATTTCAGACTTAGATTTCTAGAGTCTGGTAGAGATTTTCTACTTAGAAAAGTTGCTCTTCAATTTTTAGACGCATTAAATTCCATTATTGTGTTTAAATCTTTAGAATAGTTACAGTTACTATGCTAAAATTTCAATATTTAAAAGACTGATTAATCGTATTATTCTACGGTAAAATGACGAGAAGGCGACGGGAAGAATCAGATCCAAAGCTATCATATTTAACGACTTTTCTAAAGGTTGTTGAAGAAGGTGGGTTTAGAAAAGCGTCTAGGAAACTGGGCCTATCCCCTGTAGCTGTTATGAACCATGTTAAAGCTTTAGAGAAGTACTTTGG
>CALKCG010000104.1 GCA_938082915.1 uncultured archaeon
CCTGCTGACGAATTCCGGGATTCTTATCAATGCGTCTCTATTCTTCATACCCCAGTAGACGTATTTAGGTGCTTCAAACTCTCCAAGTCTTTTATAGGAGTTTACCGTAGGGTTTGCTATTGCTGTTATTGCACCTGCGTGTTCGAAGATACCCGCTATGAATCTTCTGGCAAAGTCTGAAAGCTTGTAAAGCCCCCTCTCATCGTAGAAGATGTTTTCACCTCTACTCCAGAGGCTTAAGTGGATATGCATACCGTTCCCCGGCATACCGTAGAAGGGTTTAGGCATGAAGACAGCCTTTAACCCTTCAGATTCGCATACGAGTTTAATTATGTTTTTCGTTAGAAGTATCTTGTCGGCCGTGTTTACAGCGTAATCGTGAAGTATGTCTATCTCGTTTTGCCCCGGTCCAACTTCGTGGTGCCCACTACTCCACTCTATACCAGCCTCTGTAAGCTTCTCAGCTATTCGGATTTTAATGAGGTTTGCCTTATCCCTCGGAGATACGTCGAAGTATCCTCCGGTGTCGATGGCTTCACCGTTCCTTAAAAGGTAGAATTCAAGCTCACCCGCTACAACTAGTTTAACTTTATAGTCTTCTTCTGTTTTACGTAGGAGCTTTTTCAAAACTACACGTGGGTCTCCAGTAAACGGTTGACCTGCTTTGTAAACTTCGCAGAAGAATGTTTTAACGCCGTTGATTATGTAGCTTGACGATGTGTCAGGTATGAGACGCATATCGCTTTCAAAACGTCTTGCAAACCCCTCTATTGAAGAACCGTCGAACCAGATACCTTCAACATTGGCTTTTTCAAAAAGCTTCTCGGATATTATGACCTCCTTCAACGTTCCATTTATGTCTGAAAACCTTAAACTTACTATATTCACGTTTTCTCCTTCTTAAGGAGTCTCACTATTATACTTTTTTGCTTCTTTCAGTATAGTTTTAAAACCGTTTTCTAAATTGGATCTTCCATAAAAGGAGTGTTCCGGTTAAATCTTTCCTTTGATTTACGGTTTAATCCATGCTTTAACCCGAACCTGGGAATACTATGGAGAACATTGCAATCATAACTTCTTTTAAGATAAGTGGATAGTTGTAGGGGGTAGTATTTAATAGTCTTCTATCGAAAGATTTAAAATTTCAAGGATTCTTCAAGAGGGAGGGGGGTGGATTGAAAAGCCTTAAGAAAAGCCTCTACGCTCTATTCCTAGTCAACTTGGGAGTGGCTCTAGCTTTTGATTTGATTTCACCCCTTCAACCTCTTTTCATTCAGAGTTTAGGGGCCTCCGTTGTAGAAGTCGGGTTTGTCCTTTCGGTTTCAAGCTTTACAGCAACAGCTTTAATAATACCGAGTAGTTTGATAGCCGAGAAATATGGAAATAGGAAGATAATAATTTTAAGCGTAATCTCCGCCTCTATATCCGTCCTTCTATATACGGTTGTGGAAGACTGGGTTCAGCTTTCCCCACTAGTTACCATCTACACGGTTTCGTTTAATGTGTTCATACCAGCTCGTATGGTTTACATAGCAGAAGCTAGCCTACTGGAAAATAGAGCCATTATTTATAGTCTTATGAATATCGCTTGGCCCTTAGGGTCTTTAACAGCACCGGTCTTAGCAGGGGTCATCGCAGATATATATGGATGGAATCCCGTTTTTATAGTTGCATCTACTGTGATGGCTTTATGCTTAGCCCCAATCCTGATGATTAAAGAGGTTAAAGGTTTGAGTAAGCATAGTGAAGGGGGTGGGGAAGACTGGAGCTTTAGAAGACTATTTAAAACTATAAGTCTACTGATTGCATTCCACGTGCTTATATCTTTAACAGTCGGTGTGAGCAATACTCTTCTCTCCATATACGTTTCAGAGAAGTTTAACGCTTCTACGACTCAAGTGGGTTTCGTGTTTTCAATAGTTGGACTGGCGACGTTGATGTCTCAACTCGGTGCAGCATACATCCTGAAGAAGACGGATTTGAAGAAGTTTCTCCAGCTATGTCTCCTAATTATGACACCTCTATACGCCATCCTCCCCTTTGTAGAAGATTTAAACCTCTTCACAGTAATCTACGCAGTTTCATATGGTTTGTACTCTGCTACTTGGCCTGCTTCAGCAACGCTTGTAACCATGGTTATACCAAGTTCTAAGTGGAATATGGGTATGGGATTTCGACAAACCGCTGTGAGGCTTGGCTTCTCTCTAGCTAGTATGATGGCGGGCTTACTCTGGAGTAGCTTAGGCTCTACTTCTGTATTCTACGTATCTTCCATCTTGGCAATTTTAACAATTGTTCCACTTCTACTTCTTAAGAAGTGAGATGTTTGTACATTCCTCTAAGTATGCTGGAGATGTCTTAAACTTAGAGGGATTAAATATTTAAACAGTCGGCATGTTATAACATGGGGGATTTTTGATGAAGCGTTTAGCTGTCGGGTTTATAGGATGTGGTGGTATTGCTGAAGCCCATGCTAGAAGCCTTTCAAATATT
Organism: uncultured archaeon; assembly: GCA_938082915.1. Classification (GTDB taxonomy): domain Archaea; phylum Thermoproteota; class CALKCG01; order B24; family B24; genus DTBU01. The sequence goes on from CALKCG010000104.1 coordinate 2,494, forward strand.
AAGAGCGTAGAGTTTAAGGCTTTCAGCGATATTATACGTTCTAGGGCTGAGCGTTTCGCCTCGACCTACGGTGGTGAAGTTTACGAAGATTGGCGGGGTATGCTTGAAAAAGGCAAATTGGACGTAGTATTCATATGTCTACCACCTTTTGCCCACAGCGATGAGGTTATGGTTGCTGCTGAAAACGGTGTGAACATATACATTGAGAAGCCTATAGCTTTAGACGTTAAACTTGCGAGGGAAATGGCTAGAGCCGTTGAAAAATACGGTGTGAAGAGCCAGGTGGGCTACCAGTTAAGGTTTGGAGCTGGCGTTGAGAAAGCCAAAAGCCTTATAGAGTCTAATAGTTTAGGCTCCATAGGGTTAGCTTCTGGAAAATACTGGTGTAGATTCATACGTAAAGATTGGTGGATAGACAAGTCTAAAAGCGGGGGGCAGATAGTTGAACAGTCTACACATCTATACGATATTATTGTGTGGCTTTGCGGAGATGTTAAACGCGTCTACGCTGAAATGGATAGACTATTATACAAGGACGTTGAAGGAATGACTATTGAAGACGTGAGCGGTGTTGTTTTAAGATTCTCATCAGGCGCGATAGGCGTAGTAACGGCGACTATAGGAGCTTCACCTTACACCTGGGGCTTGAAGTGGAGTATAGTGGGTTGGGATGCCATGCTTGAATCTGAAGATCCAAACCGGCTGAAGATCCACTGGAGTACAGAGACACCGTTTAAAGTGGAAGAGTTTGCCGAGCCTTTCAGAGATACTATGCGTTTAGCTGAGCTTGACTTGATAAATGCTATTCTAGAGGATAGAGCCACTAGAACGCCCATATCTGAAGGTGTTAGAACGCTTGAGGTAACGCTTGCCGCCGTTAAATCCGCTGAAGAAGGTAGACCTGTTTCACTTCCACTTTGATTTACTTGGTAGACACTGTGTAGGTAACGCTTCTCGATCAAATTTAAATTTCTTTCAACTGTATTCCTCGTAGAAGAGAGCTCACTTTCTGAGGGGAACATCTGAAAATTGCTTGTAAGACTATGGAAATTCACATTAAGCCGTGAAACCCTACTCTTTATGTAAAGTAGACTCCTAAAATTTTAGCTCTCCTTAATTATGTTGCAATACTATACTCTGGTAAATGCTAATGTTGGATTTTGAGACTGGAGGTTTTAACCTTCATCCTCTCCCATGATACTTTAGCTGTCACCCCTGTTTTAGACGGGTAGTCTTTAACGTCTATTTCCACTGTGACTGGGAATGGTACTGGAGACGCCATACCCCATATGAGGGCTTCATGATCTGCCAATCCCGGCAAGTAATCGCCCATCCTCTCACTTCCATATTCAGAGTATTTTATGATCGCCTCTTGGTCGTTGCCAGCCATAAGTCTGAAGGCCGCTATCGTATTACATTGTGATATTATCGACTTCGAAATGTAAGCAGGTCTCTGTGTAACTATTATAAAGCCTACGTTATATCCTCCGGCTTGGCTTATTGCTTCTATTATCTGTTTATCTACTCCCGTTTTCTCAGGGTTTCCAACTTCTATTTTTAGGCCCTTCTCAGGTACGAAGTACTGTGCTTCCTCTATTACGAATATTGTGGCAAAGTCTCCTGTAGTCCTACATTTTATAGCGTGGTTTACGACTTCACGTATCAAGTATTTGGCCGTAAGCTGCTGGTCTTCTATATTAGCGTCAACTGAGAAGTCTACGATTACAGCCAGCTTATCGTAGAGCGTTTCCACGATGTTTAGAGGCTTATGCTCCTCTGTGAATATGGATTCCCCACGCTTCTCAAGAACCCATCTAATTTTAGATAGAACCGAATCTCTACTTCTCGAAATTAAGTATGGGGAAAGTTCTACGCATCTTCTGAGTATGTTTTTAGTCGTTAAATCGGAGCCATCAGCTCTTATAGAGTTTAAAGCTTCGCATAGAAGCTTTCCTTCAGCTTTATTCGGGTCTAAGCCAAGCCTAAACGCTACGAGGCTTGGAGAGATAAGTTCAGTTTTAGGTATGAAGCTGAGATATGGGAATACTGCAGCTCCATATTTCGACAGGAGAGAATACTCACACCTCCTATCGAATATTATGAACCTAGGCTTTAAATCGCTTTCAAGAGCTCTAGCTATAAGGTTTAAGACAAAAGTACTCTTACCGCTACGTGTATTGTGGCAGAAGACCCCTCCGAAGCCAGCTACGAAATTTTCATGACCAGGTACTGACAAATCGTAGACGAACCCATGTGTTGATTTAACCGTTTCAACTCGAACAACTCTGAGGAATGAAAGCTTTCCATTAGACAATTTGATAAGGCCATTTATTTCTCTGAGAAATTCATATCCTTTATTCGTCAATATAAGTTTCTGTCCATCTTTATTTGCAAATCCTGAACTCAGTAGAAATCGATATAACCCGTCACTAGCTGCCTTTGGCCTGGTTTTTAATTCAGCATCGCCTTTTGAGATTGTCTGAAGGTAATCGTTTAATCTATTGATTTTCTTAAGGATGTTCTCCGTAACTCTACATCTCGAATAGTAGTAGCTGAAGTCTTTTATTAAACT
>CALKCG010000105.1 GCA_938082915.1 uncultured archaeon
AAGAGTTAACATGACAACTATGACTTGGCTTTATACCACGACGCTATGCCTTTCCTTCTACCTCGGAAGACCTACATCTGACACGCCATGCGCCAGCTACGGAGTCTTCTTAGGCAATAGGATAATGTCTCCGGTTGAAGAGACGACTAGACTAGTCCCATGGTTTATGGCTCCACCCGCGGACATAGCTAAGAAAGCGCTTTATGGAGGCGTTCCAACACCTTATGCAGACTTAATGCCTATGATGGCTTTCTGGAGCACTTTTACAATAATATATGGTCTTCTAATGGTATCCATCGCTACAATCTTTAGGAAGTATTGGATAGATGTTGAAAAGGTTCCATTCCCTCACGTGGGAGCTGCATACGAGCTCTTAATAAGAACATTGCCTGAGAGAAAAGCTAGGTTTTCAGGGCCGTTCCTAATAGGACTCATACTAGGGATTGCTGTTTGGATACCTACACTTTGCACGGGACTATTTCCGTGGTTTCCAGACATCTATGGATGGAGATGGGAGGCGAATGTATGCGGATACGGATCACACTTCGTTCAACCCGGTGAGCCGTTAGCGACTCTCATAGGTATGGCTAGGATCGAGAAGGAGCCGCTAGGTGTAGCTATAGCATACTTCGCGCCATTAACGACGTTGTTCAACATGTGGTTCTGGTGGCTAGTACTAGTAATACTGTGTCAAATAGCATATTTCTTTGGATATTACACGGGGATTCCAAATACACCGGGTTGTGGAAGAGTGTGGTGTGGAGAAATATCGATATCCTACGGTGAACCTTTCAAATGGACATCCGTCCTCATAGGAGGAATATGGGGTTTAACGATATTCCTATTGGTCTTGAGCAGACGCTACATTATAGATACTTTAAAAGCCGCATTTGGAAGAATGGACTCCTCAGCTAAAGCAGAGTTTGAAAAGGGTGAGCCTATAAGCTACAGAGGAGCTTACATTCTACTAATAGTAACATTCATTATAGCAATATTGATACATGTTGCATGCGGTATGAATCCGTTATCATCATTATTGACGCCTATAAACATGATAGCCTTATGGTTCGGCTCTATGAGGCTTTTAGGCTTAGGAGGACTCTATTATCGTAAAACGGATAAAGGCTATGCGTTGCATAGGCTCCTATTATGGCCGAGAGCACCCGAAGTTATAGATAGAGATTTTGCCATGTCTGCACACTTCAACACATGGTTTACAGATGCACCAGATATGGGTAACCAAGTCGGCGGAAACTTTCTAACGGCCTTTGAAGCCTATAGAATGGCGAGCCTCACGGGGGTGACCACTAAGAGCGTTTTCAAAGTCCTCGTAGCCTCCATAATAATATATTCTATAGTTACAATACCGACGTGGATGACAATCGCCTATACGTTTGGCATAACAAAGATACCAGGTACTTGGGGCATGCATGGATGTAACGCAGTAATGCAGAGATCCGCAAGCCCAGACACGTGGAACAGCTGCCCAGGCACAGAGCCTTGGATACCTCACTTCGTAGCAGGGTTTATATTTGTAGGGCTTTTAAGCTGGCTACATGCAAGATACCTATGGTTCCCGTTCGAGCCAGTAGGCTTCATACTTGGAATAGGAGCTGGATTTGAATGGGGATTCTGGAGCTTAGCCTTAATAGCTTGGATTCTCAAACAACTGACACTTAGAATTGGTGGAAGCAAACTGTATGAAGAGGTTGGAGCCCCAATAGCAGGTGGATACATAGCTGGACACGTATTGGCTTTAATACCTGGAATTATAATAAGTAGATACAGATTCTTCTTCCCATTCTAAACTTTCCCCCATTTTTTCATTAATAATTGCAGAGCTAAAACGTATAAAACTAGTTTGCGAAGTCAACAGCTCTTTAGAAGTTTTAAAGCTGTAAGCCTATAGACCTCTATACTGTCTAAGTATTCTTTGACGTCTATCTTCTCCATATCGGTATGGCTTAGGGTTGAGTCGCCTGGACCGTATGTTACAGCATCTACTGGAAGCCCAGCTAGAAGATTCATATCTCCGGTACCGGTTTTCCGAATAAGCTTAGGATATTTCCCCCTAACCTCTTTAATAGATTCCCTTAAAATGTTTAAAAGCATTGAACTCTTATTCACCTCGTAAGCGTCACAGTATTCTTCGGTTTCAACTTTCACCTGAACACCTGGATGTTTATCCATAAAGTCTTTTGCCAGCTTCCGGGAGAACTCTATGAGCTCATATGCTTTGACGTGGGGTGGAATTCTAATATCGAGTTTAGCCTCGCAGAAACCCGGTATAATATTTGACGTCCCTCCTCCTTTAATCCAAGTTATTGACGTAGAAGTAGTGTAATACCTACTTGAAAACGTGTAAGTAGAGTAGGATTCACCTACTTTTTCCTTTAAAAACTTGTAGAACTCGTAGAGATTTTCAATGGCATTTTCAAAAGCCCACGGTGATCCAGCATGCCCAGATATCGTTTTACACTTTATGGAAAGTTGAACCCTACCTCTATAAGCTATAGTTATGACCTCAACTCCACCCGGCTCACCTAAAACTATATACTTGGCATCTATGCCTTTATGCAGTATGTGTTTAAAGCCCAAGCTGGAGCCTTCCTCGTCGATCGTACATGCGACAGTAAGTTTACCGTTTAAATTCTCGCTTTTGAGAGAAGCTCCTGCAACAACCATGGCTATTAACGCGGATTTAGCGTCTACAGCCCCTCTAGCATATATAATATCTCCTTCTTCCCTATACGGTATGATCCCTGGAACAGTATCCATGTGACCTACATACATGAGCTTGGATTTACCAGCACCCATCGATCCTAAAACGTTTCCCATCTCATCGGCATATACGTCGTCGTAGCCTAGTTTTTTCATAGTGTCCATGAGGAAAAGCGCCAGTTCAGTTTCACGTAATGATGGACTGTAAATCTTTAAAGCATTTTTAAGTATACCTACTGCTTTAGCTTTAAACTCAGAACCTATATGCATTTATTAACCTCTATAAACTATGGTTCCAGTTTTACCTTCAAGAGCAGATGTTATGGGTTTAGGTTTTAAACCAGAACATATTACAATTTTATCAACGCCCATCTCTAAAGCCTCTATAGCAGCATAGGCTTTAGTAATCATACCTGGACCGATTTTCCCAAGTTTCTCCTTCAATTGGCTATAGGATATTTCCTCGCAAACTATCCCATCGAGTATTAACCCTTCAACATCTGTCAGTAGTATGAGGCGGTCTGCTTTCAAAGCCCCCGCTATGTAAGACGCAGCTCTATCTCCATCGACGTTTAAAATCTCATACTCATGACCTATAGACAGCGGTGAAACAACAGGCAAATAGCCTGAGTTTAAAAGTATTTCCAATAGACCAATGTTAACATCCGTTATTTTCCCAGTATAGCCTCCAGGTATGATTCTTTTCCTACCTTTCTCATCTATTATGATGAGTTTCTTTTTCCTCTCTGCTCTTAGAAGCCCTCCATCCACACCCGAGATTCCTACGGCTGGAAGTCCAAATTCAAGAAGCGTCGAAACTATTTCTTTACTTATCTTACCAGCCATAACCATAACGTAGATATCGAGTGTCTCCTTATCAGTATATCGGCTTCTAAAGCCATCTGGGGAAGTTACGAAAACCTGTTCTTTACCCATTCGGGAAGCTATCCTTGTAACGTCGTCTCCTCCGCCATGTACTAAGACGAGTTTACAGTTTGAAAAAACCTCTTTAATGTCGCTTATCAGATTTAAATCTGGAGACCCGTCTCTAAGAATACTTCCACCGATTTTAACTACCAGTTTCAAACATCAACCCTCAACGCAATATCTTTCAGCTACTCTCCCCAGTCTTCTCCTTCTATTTCCGCGGGTTTAAGTTCAACTTTACCATTATTTATGTAGGCTTCATACTCCATACCACAATCGGGACACGAGAATATTTCACCCTCGAGAACGTCATCGGGAACCTTAATCTTACCGCCGCACTCAGGGCACTCTAAAACTATAACCATGCGAATCACCTCCCACTGTTTTTACGAGCCGTAAGAACGGTTCTCAAGGGTAGACTCCATATTTCTATAAACCCAGGGGCTGCAGATTGATTGAAAACGCTTTTAACGCTGTAAGTGGCGAGATCCTTACTATACAGCGAATAATTCGACATTCTTGAAACAACTCTTAATCCTCCCTTATAAAGCTTCAGCTTGACCCATCCTTCAACAAACCTCTGAGAACTATCGATAAATTCATCTAAATCCTGTTTAAGAGGCTCACACCATAAGCCGGCATACACCAGAAAACTCCACTGTCTATCTACAAGTCCTTTAAAACTCAATTGGCTCGGCGTTAAAACAAGCTTCTCAAGGTCTTTATGCGCCTCAATTATGCAGATGGCTGCTGGGCACTCGTAGACTTCTCTAGTTTTAATTCCTACAATCCTATCTTCAATATGATCTATTCTACCTATGGCATTTCTCCCCGCGATCTCATTCAACCTCATTAAGAGTGAAACACCATCTAAAACTTCTCCGTTAAGCGAAGTAGGCACTCCATTCTCAAAACCTATGGTTACATACTCGGCTTTATCAGGAGCCTTCTCCGGATCTACCGTCCATTTAAAAACTTCACTCGGAGGCTCAAGCTCTATATCTTCTAAAGGTCCACACTCTATGCTTCTACCCCATAGGTTTTGATCGACGCTGTATATCTTCTCCCTAGTGAATGGAATTCCATGTTTCTTAGCGTATTCAAGTTCAAATTCTCTATCTAAACCCCATTCTCTAACGGGAGCTAAAATCTTCAAATTTGGATTTAACGCTTTAACCGTTGACTCTATTCTAACTTGGTCATTACCCTTACCTGTACATCCATGAGCTACAGCATCGGCCTTAACGGCTTCAGCTACTTTAACAACATGTTTAGCTATTAACGGTCTGGAAAGAGCGCTACTAAGGGGGTATTTATCTTCATATAACCCATTGGCTTTAATGCTTGGAAAAACGTAGTTCTCTACGAAATCCTCCTTAGCATCTATGGAGAAGTGTTTTACAACGCCAAGCTTGTAAGCTAAATCCTCTACGAGTTTGAAGTCGACACCTTGACCTACGTCAACGGTGACCGTGTAAACCTCCGCATCGTATTTTTCTTGAAGCCATACTATTGAAACAGATGTATCTAGACCTCCGGAGTATGCGAGTACGACTTTATTCAAAGCCTCCCCCTCATTTAAACTCTTCAATTAAATCCAAGCATTAAGTTAAGGAAACTTAACTTAGATATAAATTTTACTGAGAATCTTTAATTTTTTCCCTTAGGTATTCTGAAAACTCCTTAACTCTGCCCTTTCTCTCTACGTATATCTTCGTATCCAATCTAACTCTGATGCCAAGGCTTAGTAGAAGCTGGTAAAATTCACCACCACTTATTTCAGCAGGTATCTTACGTTCTGCTATCGCTTTACCAAGAACGTTAATTATCGTGTATGCTTCATTTGGATATTGGCTTTTAAGAGCCGATAGAACTCTTAAACCTGAACTGTCTAAAGCATTTCTGACAATACTTTCATAGTCTGGAGTTTTATCCTCCTCAATAGAGCCCTTTAAAGTTTTAGCCATGAGTTTCCGCTGAATCTCTAAATACTTTTTCTTCATTAGTAGGTTCAGCTCGTCATCTTCGCTCAAGTCAAATCCCTCTAAGAGAATAGAAAATGCAATTTAAACTAAAGAAGCTTTCTTTCTTCTGAGAATTGAAAATCCATGGTAATGGAATAGAAAAGTAAGTAAAAGTTAAATGTTAAATCTTACTCCATTTTGGAGGGGCCATCTTTGAAAGTAAGCATTATAGGAGGGTCTGGGTTCACTGGTGGAGAACTTTTAAGAATATTAGCGACCCATCCAAATGTGGAAATCAAAATGGTTACCTCTAGGAGATATGTAGGTGACTACGTTCACAGAGTTCATCCAAACCTTAGAGGAATACTCGATATTCAATTTACAAACCCCAGTACGTCAAAGATAGCTGAAGAAAGCGATGTGGTATTCCTATGTACACCAGTAGGTGTTTCAGCAAATATAGCGCCGGAATTCTTAGAATCCGGAGTTAAAGTGGTCGACTTAAGTCCAGATTTTAGACTTAAGAATCCAGGAGAATATGAGCGGTGGTATGGTTGGAAACACCCGAGGCCAGAGCTTCTAGAAAAAGCCGTCTACGGTTTACCGGAACTTCATAGGGAAGAGATTCGGAAAGCCGATTTAGTTGCATGTCCAGGCTGTATGTCGACGGCAGCCATACTTGCCATGGCTCCTTTAGCTAAAACCGGCTTTATTAAGCAAAGTATAGTGGTGGACGCTATGATAGGTTCTTCGGGTGCAGGCGCTACACCTTCACTGGCGAGTATACACGCTGAACGATATGGTGTCATAAGACCTTATAAGCCAATTGGGCATAGACATACAAGTGAGATAGAGCAGGAGCTTAGCCTATTAGCTGGTGAAGACGTTAAAGTTGCGTTTTCAGCAAGCTCCGTCAACATAGTGCGGGGAATACTCGTAGTATGCCATTGTTTTACCGAGAAAACTGTGACTGTTCGAGACCTTTGGAAGATTTATAGACAGTTCTATGGAAATGAACCTTTCATAAGGCTCGTTAGAGACGTTAGAGGAATCTTCAGGTATCCGGATCCAAAACTTACAGTAGGCTCAAACTTCTGCGATGTGGGGTTTGAATTCGACCCGCATACGAATAGGATAGTTGCCCTAGCCGCTATAGATAATCTCGTTAAAGGTGCTGTTGGAAATGCCGTTCAGAGTCTAAACATCATCTATGGATTGGATGAGAAGACGGGATTAATGTATCCCGGAATCCATCCGGTTTAGGAGGAGCAATATTGGATACGCAGACGATCATCCAACTCGAAGAGAGAACTATGGTTAACGTCTACTTCAGATATCCAGTAGCCATTGTAAAAGGAAGCGGTGCAATATTATGGGATGCTGAAGGGAGGAGCTACATAGATTTAATGGGAGGGTATGGCGTTGCCATAGTGGGTCACTCTCACCCGAAGGTCGTTGAAGTGCTTAGAGAGCAAATCGGTAGGCTTACGATATGTCATCCAAGCTTATACAATGATGTTAGGGCCTCCCTCTTAGAGAAACTCGTAACGATAGCCCCAAAGGGTTTAAACAGGGTTTACCTATGCAATAGTGGAGCTGAAGCCGTTGAGGCAGCCATTAAAATGGCTAAGAAGTACACCGGCAGGTCTAAACTGGTTTCAACGGTAGGTGGTTTCCACGGTAAAACCTTGGGAGCTCTATCGGTGACGTGGAACCCCAAGTACAGAGAGCCTTTTAAAGACTTCTTAATTAAAAACGTAGAGTTTGTACCGTATGGAAATCTCGAAAAAGCCGAGGCAGCGATCGACGAAGGCACTACAGCGTTTATAGTAGAGCCAATCCAGGGAGAAAGCGGTGTAAAAATCCCCCCGAATGACTATTTGAGAGGTTTAAGAGATATATGCGATAGAAGGGGTAGTCTACTGATAGTGGATGAAATTCAGACGGGTCTTGGTCGAACCGGAGCCATGTGGGCTTGCCAACACTGGAGTGTGAAACCGGACATCATGTGCCTCGGTAAAGGTTTAGCTGGAGGAATTCCCATGGGAGCGGTCTTAGCAAGAGAAGACGTAGGCAATAGTCTCAAACTTGGAGAGCATACGAGTACATTCGGCGGAAACCCTCTTGCATGCGCGGCGGCTTCAGCCGTGATAGATGTAATAGTTGGTGAGAGGCTGCCCGAAAGAGCGGGGAGGTTGGGTGAATTATTTAAACATGAGCTTGAGAAGCTCAAGCGAGCCCATTCATCTGTAAGGGAAGTTAGGGGCTTAGGCTTGATGAGAGCTGTGGAGCTTAGATTTGATGTAAAAGACGTCATCGTTAAAAGCCTTGAAAACGGGCTTATAACTCTGTATTCCGGTAGGAACGTTTTGAGATTCTTACCCCCTCTAGTCATAGAGGAGGAGCATATACTGGAGGCTTCAAAAATCTTGGACAATGTGCTCAACATGTTTTCCTGACCCATACTGTGTGAAGCTACACCCTCTTCCTACCATGCTTATAAGGCCTGGTCCTATTCACTAACATTTTCACGTTAATGGCGTTCGATACGTCCATTTTAAGGTCTCCACACATGTGGAAAATTCTAATAAGTGCATCAGCTACCTCCTCTTTAAAAGCCTCAGGATTGTCGTCTCTCCAAGCCTCCATAGCTTCAGATAGTTCGGTTACCACAAGCATCAAGTAAATTGGCACATTATCCCACGTCACGTGGAAGCCCTTCGAATTAGCTATCTCCGTGGCCTCTTTAACGAATTCTTCAAGGGTTTGCAGCTTTAAATCACCATGAGGAATGTAATCCTTTAATTCTAATAAACGTAGTTTTCAGTTTTCTAGGAAAAATTCAGTTGGATTTAAATAAATTTGCTATCTCTATAAGACTCTGGGTCGAGTTGGAGATTTTAATTAAAGATTGTGATTGGGTTGTTACTCAAGATGAACGTAGAAGACTACTGAGGAAGACATCAATCTTGATAAAAGATGGAGTCATTGAGGATATAGGTCGCGGTTTAAACGGAGGAGATGTAGTCGTATCCGGCAAAGGCAAGGTTCTAATGCCCGGACTCATAAATACGCATACGCACCTTTCAATGAGCTTGTTTAGAGGCTATGCTGAAGATTTACCGTTAGATGAATGGCTTAAAGAGAAGGTGTGGCCTGTAGAACGTAGGCTTACTGAGAAACTCTGCTATGCGGGAGCTTTACTCGGATGCCTCGAAATGATAAGAACTGGTACGGTGTGTCTAGTCGACATGTACTACCATGCCGGAGCTACCGCTAAAGCTGTTAAGAAAGCCGGTTTAAGAGGGTTTATAGGTCAAGGCTTAATAGATACGGTATCGGATGATAGGAAATCTGATGAGAGTTTAAGGGAAAGCTTTCTAACAGCGGCTTACAAAGCAGCTAAAACCATCCGGGAGTTAAACGACTCTAAGATTAGACCCATAGTGGCCCCTCATGCTCCATACACTTGTTCCGATGAATTTCTCATGAAAAGCCAGGCAATGGCTGAGGAACTTAACACACTCATCCATATACATTTAGCCGAAACTAGAAGAGAACAGGCGATGTTTCAGAGAAACTACG
>CALKCG010000106.1 GCA_938082915.1 uncultured archaeon
AGACTTCCATGTACACTTTAGCCAAATTTAGAGCCACCATTAAACTTACTATCACTCAGACTTTTATCTTTTAACCGATTCTGTAATTGGTTTAAAAATGGAAGACTATCTTTCCAGTTCAAACCTCCTCCCGTAAACTGGCACTTCATGTATGAACTGTATGAGCATATCCATACTTTTACCGACGCCTATGAAGCTCCTCTCTTCTACGAGTTCCATAGCCGTTTGAAGTTTAACGGAAGACTCCGCGTAGATTGTGAAGAGGACGTCTCCTTTTTCAACGTGATCACCAATTTTCTTATTTAGGAGTATTCCAGCGCCCTTGTCTTTAGGTGCGCCCGCAGCTCTAGCGATTTCGATAAGTCTGCCATTATCTATCCACAAAACCATACCGTCGACTTCAGCTTTAACATCGTATGTCTTATCTCCAATGGGTATATCCTCCGGTTTGACATCCGGGTTCCCACCTTGAGCTGCGATAATGTCCCTAAGCTTTTTCTCAGATTTACCAGATCTTATCAGCTGAAGTGCGGTATTAAAGTCACCTATACCAGCCATTTGGAATAGCGCTCCAGCTACGTTTGCGGCTTTATTTAGAAGGTCTAAAGCCTTATTAGAACCCATTAAAGTTTCCAACGCTTCCTTGGCCTCTAAAGCCGGTCCAACAGCATAACCAATTGGCTGTTCACCATAAGTTATAGCGCAACTGGTCTGTATGCCCAATCTACGACCAAGCTCTATAAAGTCTTTAGCTAGAGCATTAGCCTCACCTATGGTTTTAACCTTCGTCCCCCTGCCTGTTGGAATATCTATCACGAGGATTTTAGCGTTAACGGCTTTCTTCTTACTCATAATACTGGGTAGTAGCAGAGGGTCTATGGCTAGAGGATACTCTACTTGCACGAATATGTCATCTGCAGGAGAGAGGTGTAAAGCTCCGCCCCAGACAAGACAACCTCCGGTTTTCTTAACGACAGACTTTATCTCCTCCAAGTCTAAGTCTACGGGCATAAATACTTCAGCTCTGTCGGCCGTACCCGCCGCGCTCGTTATCGCCCTCGAACTGGTCTTAGGTATGATAAGCCCTGAAGCGGCTACTGTTGGAACCGCCAGCAAGCTCGTCTTATCCCCCGGGACTCCACCTATACTATGTTTATCTACTACGAAGGCGTCATCCAAGTTTAAGGTTTCGCCGACTTCAACCATGGCTTTACTTAAGCTTGTAGCCTCGTCTAAATCTAAACCGAAGGTTTGTAGAGCGGTTACGAAAGCCGATATCTCGACTTCCGTTAAACGTCCGTCTACAACATCTCTAACTATTTCGTAGATTTCAGGGTATGTCAGCTTCTTACCCTTGAGCTTCTCTCTTACGAAGTATATGCTTCTGGGTGGTTCGGAAAGTCTAACATCCACCAAAGAGCCGTCTTCAAGCTTAAGCTTAGAGGCTACTTCATCATATACGCCTATGACACCTCTTTCAATTGCTCTATAGGTTACGTTTACTACGGATGTGAGTTCACGTCCTTCAGCGCTTATGACTTTAACACGTCCAAGAGCTCTAACACCTATATCATCGGCATCCTCTTTATTTAAAAGGACTATGGGCTTACCACCAGCTTCAATGTATAGCCTCTTAACCTTAAGAAGCATCACAACACCCCTCTGTTAGATAATCTCTACTGAAGTATTTAAAGTGAAAAGTAATATGGAGAATTGTAAGAGGGGTTGGTTTGAAGACCAATACTTAAAGCAAAGTTAATCCCATATAAGCAGTTGAGGGCCGAATCGAGGGAAATCGCTAACGGCTAAAAGTAATGCTTTTCTTCTACAGGTAATAGGTTTCACTTAGGTGGGAGTTTAACAGTAGATGCTTTCCTTAAGCTATTGGAGGAGGCTGTTGAGAGGATAAGAAAAGCCTGTTTTAGAGAAGCATTCATAATTCACCACGATGAAGCTGACGGTGTATGCTCCGCTGCAATAGCTGCTAAAGCGTTGAATAGAGCTGGTTTAAACTTTAAAACAATCTGCCTAGATAAGCTCTATCCTGAGGTTCTAAAAGGAGTTTACGCTCAAGGACGAGGATTATATCTATTCGCAGACATAGGTTCGGCGCACGTTAAGCTAATCGAAAGGGAAGCACCTATGGGAAATTTAACGGTAATACTTGACCACCACGATACTCTAAAATCATCGCGTAGCGACGTTTTCAATTTAAACCCTGAACTCTACGGTTTATCCGGTGAAAGAGACGCTTCAGCTTCAACTGTCGCATACCTATTCGCTAAAACGTTGGATGCCAGTAACTTAGATCTTTCAGCTTTAGCTTTAATAGGTGCTGCTGAAATTCCAGGTCCAATAACAGGTTTAAACCAGCTAGCCTTAAGGGATGCATCGACAGGTGGGTTTATTCAAATGGAGAAGGGAGATTTTAAGATTATGAGCCTCGGTAAGCCCTTTTCATACAAGCGATATTCGACAACACTATCCGTTTTAGCTTCTGTAGGATACTATAGGGGAGGACCTCTAAGGGCATTGAAAGCATGTATGAATGGTTTTGAAGAGAAAGACTATGAGGAGGCTTCTAAACTTGAAGAAGAGAGGAGGAAGGCTAACGCTACACTTCTGAGTATTCTCAGAAGAGAGAAATTAGCTAAGATGAAGGCTATACAGTGGTTTTCAGATAGAGGCGTGTATAAGGGCATGGGGACTAAAGTCATAGGAAGCTTCTGTAGCTACCTTCAGTATCAAGGTTTCATAGATAAGGATAAGTATATCGTCGGCTACATGGATGTTCCGCCAGATATACCGGGATACGGTAGACTGGAGAAGACTTATGTGAAGATCTCTACGAGAGCTCCGAAACCATTAGCCGATAGAATAGCAGCTGGTGAAAAACCTCCACTATCTAGAATACTTCCAGAAGCCTGCTCGAAATTCGGAGGATTTGCCGATGGGCACACCGTAGCAGCTTCCGGTGTCGTCGAGAAAAGCGCGGTAATGGACGCTCTTAAAACGTTAGATGAACTCGCATCCTAAGCCCTACAGGCCTTGAGATGAAATGTACACGTTATCATTTAAAGCTTCTGTACACAGGGGAAAACCATTAATTATACAAAATCGCAAAATTCTCTAGAGCAAAGTGGGCTTAGAAAAAATCGAAGAACCATATAGGTCTCTACTTAAAAGGTTGGTTGAGCTTCTGCACATCAAATTAAGTGATAAACTGGTCTCCGTTATCGTTTATGGTAGTGTCGCTAGGGGGTCTGCCCGTAGAGACAGCGACGTAGATATACTTATAATCGCTGAGTCCCTGCCTGAAGGTCGTATGAAACGTCAACAACTGTTCATTGAAGTTGAAGATGCGCTCGAACCGATTATTGATGAGCTTTGGAAAGGGGGTTTTACGTAGATTTTTCACCAATAATTTTATCCGTTGAAGAGGCTTCAAAAATCAGACCGATATACTTAGACATGGTTGAAGACTCCGTGGTACTTTATGATAGAGACGGATTCTTCAGCAACATTATCACACGACTTAAGAAGAGGCTTAGAGAGCTGGGGATCTAAGAGGATATGGATTAAGGATAAGTGGTATTGGTTGATTAAACCGGATATAAGATTCGGAGAGGTTGTAAATATTGAATAACGTTGATATGGCTAAATCGTATCTCAGGCAGGCTGAAGAAAGAGTTAGACACGCCGAAGAAGCTATGGAAACGGGGAATTACGCATATACGATACGCCAAAGCCAAGAGGCAGTCGAACTCACTCTTAAAGGTGTATTACGGCTAGTAGCCATAGAGCCACCTAAGTGACATGATGTAGGACCGATTCTCAAGAAGCATAGGGAACTCTTCCCAGAGTGGTTTAAAGCTGAAGTAGATAAGCTTGCATCAATCTCCAGAAAGCTTAGACGGGAAAGGGAGCCCAGTATGTATGGAGATGAAGAAACAGGTACGCCCCCAGACCATATTTACAGCCGTATGGATGCTGAAGAGACTTTAGAATATGCTAAGAACGTCTTGAATCTATGTACGAAGCTTTTAAGGGAGTATTTGCAACCGTAAATACTCTATGAATAGTTGGACGATTCTTTAGTTTTCGTTTAAGTGTATCATACGAATACAATAGGAGGGAAAATAGGGGTGATGGTAAATTTAAATGGTAATTTAACGTTTCCTATAGTAGGATAATACTTTTTCCACGGCTCTGGCTATGTCTTCTACGTCTTCTTCCATGAAGTATTCAT
>CALKCG010000107.1 GCA_938082915.1 uncultured archaeon
GGAAACTTCATTCTAAAGCCAGCTATAAGGTACTTAAACCTCAACTACTCAGATTTCAAGGTAATACTTGTCCCCGAACAAGTATACGGAGGCCCGGTGAAGGGGATTTTTGAGACGGCTAACGATTTACACGCTGGAGAACAGGAGACATCTCTACTTCTATATATTAAGCCAGACACAGTTAGGGGGATTGCGGAAGGCTATGAGCCGAGCGTAGATAGGGGAATGCTGGATTACCTGCCTATGCTTAAGATATCTCCAACAGGCGTATGGGGTAATCCATCTAAGGCTGATAGGATTAAAGGTGAGAAGGCTTTTAAAGCCATTGTAGAATCTATAGTTGACTATATCAAGGACATTGTAAAAACGTTAAACCTACTATAGTAAACCAGACTTTTTAAGAACATTTCTCACAGCTTTACGCTCCGCCTCAGATATTGGAGTTAAAGGCGGTCTAACGTAGGCTTTCTTTAAAACCCCTAGCATTACGAGTGCTTCCTTAAGCCTAGCTCTGTAATTTCTGACAGGGGGCATGAAAATTACGTCTGCCAGAGGTTTTATCCTCTCAGATATTTCAAAAGCCTTATTATAATCTCTTCTCTTAACGCTATCTATCATCTCTATCTGTAAATCCGTGGCTATTGTTCCAAACCCAAGCAATCCTCCGTCAGCACCTAAGATGAAAGATTCGAGTATAAAGTTGTCATTACCCGTAAGCACGTAGACTTTCCTCTTCAACGAGGAAATCACTCTAAGCGTCTCCGTAAACTTCCTAGCGTTAAAACTCGCCTCCTTAATAGCGACCACGCCATCAACTTCAAACAGTTTCTTCAAAGCCTGCTTAGAGTATTCAACACCTCCAAGAGCTCTTTGAAGCTGAAACGCTATGAGAGGTATTCTAACGGCTTCGGAAACAGCCTTATGATAGTTATACGGGATCACCGGGTCTAGAGGAACACCAGCATAAGCAGGTATTGGAAAAATGAGAAGCGCATCTGCACCAGACTCCTCAAGCATCTTAGCGTTTTTAACAGCTTCATCAGTAAACCTTGCCGATAAGCCTGCAACTATAGGTATACGTCTCTTAAGCTCTTCCCTACAGGTTTCAACGACTTTAAGCTGTTCTTCAAAATAGAGGTGTAGACCCTCGCCCGTATCGACGTTCACAGCTAAACCACTCACCCTGAAGCGGGAAATCCAGTCTATGTACCTTCTAAGTTCATCTTCATCCACTTTGAAGTTTTCGTCCATAGGTAGAACGGTCGCAGGTATAAGCCCCTCAAAAAGCCCACTCTTCAAAACAACCACCACATAAAGTTATAATCCGTCGACTTTTAGCTTTAGCCTTCAACTCGTTTAAATTTAACGAGAGGTTTTAGCTTTAGCCTCCTCCTCGATAGCCCTTAGAAAACGCTTTAAAGCTTCAACGTTATCCTTCCTAGTGCTTCGACGCCTAGTGTCAACGTATAGTCCAAGCATTCTAGCTTTATTTACGGATAAACCAGCTTCTTTAAGCTCGCCGATGCTAAAGCCTCTGCCTTCTCTAAAACCGTAACCTGCTTTGGGAATTTTAACTACAGGTTTAAGTAAAACATCATCTAATTTCTCCATTAGACCACCCTAAAATCGACTAGCAGACAGAGTAATTGGGAGGGTATTATTAAGGTTACACTTAACCACTCGGATGATTCTCCAATGAACTGATGGTTAAAGTAATGATGCGGCCTTCTTATCTATTATGAAGAGGCAATCCGGGTGATCTTGAAGGGCTGATGCAGGAACCATAATTGTTTTAGGTCCTTTAATAGCCTTAGATACGGCCTCTGCCTTAGCTTCTCCAGATGCTAGTAGGATTATGCGTTTTGCCTCCATTATTGTTGCAATGCCCATCGTTATCGCATGTGTTGGAACTTCACCTAGAGACTTGAAAAACCTTGCGTTATCCATCCTGGTCTGTTCTGAAAGTTTAACTACACGCGTCCTAGAATCGAACGGTGAACCAGGCTCATTAAAGCCTATATGCCCATTCCTCCCTATTCCGAGAAGCTGAAGATCTATACCACCAGCCTGTTTAATACTATCCTCATACCTACGGCATTCCTCCTCCAAGTCTTCAGCCACACCATTAGGTATGTGAATGTTATCTCTTTTAACGTCTACAGGGTTGAAAAGGTTTTGAAACATGTAGTAGTGGTAGCTTTGAGGGTGATCAGGCGATAGGCCTACGTATTCATCTAAGTTGAACGTTGAAACTTTTGAAAAGCTCAACCCCTCCATTCTATGCATCCGAATAAGCTCCCTGTAGCATCCAATTGGAGTGCTACCCGTAGCAAATCCTAAAACAGCGTCAGGCTTGGATCTGATCGTTTCCGCTACTTTCAACGCCGCTTCAAGACTAACCTCCTCATAGTTCCTAACGACCAAGACTATCAACAAACCCACCTTACTAAAGAGAGAAGACTTAGGAATGTTAAAAGTTTTGTTCAATGAAACATAGCTCAGAACTCTATTGAGCAAGAGCTTGAATATCGCTTACTTGGAAAGTATGGAAATAGCTGAATGAGAAGAATGGTGGAAAGGCTTGGATTGCGGTAATTCTGAGGGTTATCAGAATTGTAGTCGTTGAAATGAATAGCGTCTTAAGCCGCTCATGTTAGAATTTTACTTACGTATGGACCGTCATCAACGTAGCCGAGTTGTTTATAATACCCTTTAACTCCTAAACCACTAATAACTAGAAGCTTACGCTTATCGAATTCCTCAGCCGCTATCCGTTCAGCTTCCTCTAGAAGACTTCTCCCGTAATTCTTATGTTGCCATCCATCTTCACGTTTAAATCCAACTGGAACCATAGGTCCATACACGTGTAGCTCTCTCACTATAGCGGCATTTTCCACCTCTCGTCTATGAGACTTCTCAGAAGGTATTCTCAATCTGAGTAGGGCGATGAGAATATCGTTCTCTACGTCTTCAAAGGAGAGGAAAACCTCATGTCCCATGCTTGCCTCATAATCTGTCCTTAGAAGCTCTATATTTGCTATATCTGGTTTAACTCTGTATTTCATATTGGAGTGCCCGACTTCACGGCATCTTATGCATCTACACTTCAACCCTTTAGATTCAAGCTTCTTCTCAACAAGCTCTCTTAGATTGCTATGTTTAACCCCGTCGACTATTAGAGGGGCTGGTATATCTCTTTGAACCCTCTGAACCCTGACGTATCTAGGGATTTCTCTAAAAGCCTCAGCTAAAACCTCTACAACGGCATCCTCATCATAGGGCTTATACAATCCTTTAACCCACATATCGTAGAGCTTCGTACCCTCTATAACGAGGCACGGATATATTTTGAGGGCATCTGGTCTGAAAGATGGATTCCTAAATATTTCTCTGAACATTTCTAAATCTCTATCAGGATTAGACCCTGGTAGATTTGGCATGAGATGATATGTGACTTTTAAACCAGCATCCTTAGCTATTCTCGTCGCTTCAATAACCTCTCTTAAACCATGTCCACGATTTATAAGCCTGTATACGTCTTCGTAAATTGTTTGAACACCAAGTTCGACCCTCGTAACGCCGAGGCTGAGCATTTCATCAACATAATTCTCCGTACACCAGTCCGGACGGGTTTCTACAGTTATACCTGAAACTTTTATAGAGGATTTCTCAGCCAGTTTTTTAGCTTCTTCAAGATCGCGGGATTCTACACCATTCAGAGCGTCTAAGCACCTTTTCATAAACCAAATCCTGTAGTCTAATGGTAATGCCGTATGCGTTCCACCTAAAATTATTAGTTCAACCTTATCTACTGAATGTCCTATGGCTTTAAGTTGATTTATACGGCTGACTATCTGTCTATATGGATCATAATTATACTGTATACCTCTAAGGGTGGCCGGTTCGTGACCAGTATAGCTTTGAGGGACCCCCCTACTCGGACCACCTGGACAGTATATGCAGGGCTCGTCTTTAGGACATGGAAATGGTGCAGTCATCACGGCGATAATTGTAACACCGCTTATAGTTCTCGTCTTCTTACGCTTGAGAACTTCTAGGAGTTTCTCTTCACCAGGCTTTAGACTCTTTATCAGTTCAGAGTTGCTTGGAATTCTGTTTAAGTTTAAAAGCTTGCAGACTTCAAACTTAACTTTCTCAACATCTCCCATAGATGGGTTTTTCATAATTAATAGCCGCTCTATTATAGCCCTCGAGGCATCAGTCATATTCATGATTTAAAGCCAAAAACTTTGAGAAAAACCTTCTCCTCAGGATCATCTAAAGAAGATGACTGTATCAGTTTGAAAGTAAAACTTTTAAAAGTAACTTTTTCTAATAAATAATTTAGTGTAGGAGAATGAAAACACTAGAGGAGTACATTCTTCCGAGAGAGAATAGGAGGTTCATATTCTTCGGCGGAAAAGGCGGTGTTGGCAAGAGTAGTCTAGCGGCGGCTACAGCCTTCTGGTTGGCTGAAAGTGGATTTAAAACCCTACTTGCATCCACTGATATGCAAAAGAGTCAGAACGATATTTTCCAACGAGATATAGGCAGTGAGGAGACGCAGATCTCTGAAGTTGAAAACCTTTGGGTAGTCAATGTTGACCCCAAGGAGAGTATAAGAAAGCACCAGCTTGAGGTTTTAAAACGTATAGAATCGATTAAAGATCTCTCGGCGGAGAAAATTAGCGAGTCTGAAATAGCGTTTCTGAAAGAGTATTGGGAGAAAAACCCTGTTCTCCCCTGTGAAACAGCATCCTATAACGTTTTCATACACTACATGAACAATGATCAATATGACGCTGTTGTGTTCGATACTGCACCGGGATACCATAATCTTGAAATGGTGAACTACCCATGGCGTTACGTCTACAATCTTGAAATGGCTATAGCTGCAAAAAGAGAAGTAGTGGATTTAACTGGTAAAGTAGCTGAGCTTAAGCTTCTTGAGAGACTTAGAGATGAAAGCTATTCAGCTATAAAAAAGCTTGCTTCTGACCAGACGGTCTACTTCGTAGTTACACACCCTGAAATGTTACCGGTTTATGAAGTTAAAAGAATTCAAGATAGTTTAATACCATATGGTATTAAAGTTAAAGGCATTTTCATAAATTCCGTGCTCCCAGAAGAACACTGTAAAAGTGGCTTCTTCCTTAGACGTAAACTTTTACAGGATAAATACATAAACCTGGTTAAAAAAGAGTTTAGCGATATACCTATAGTTGAAGTCCCCCTTTTAGATACAGAAGTCGTCGGCTTAGAAAACGTTAAAAGACTAGCGTTCTTAATATATGGTGGTTCACGTAAAGGGTGAGAATATGCCCCAAGTTCTTTTAGAGGTTTTTCCAACAGGGCTTTGCGGCTGTGGACGTAGAAGAGAGGAAAACGAAAAGCTTTTTGCACTTCTACGAGAAGTTAAAAAGGATTTCGGCGAGCGTGTAGAAATCCGTGTAGCCGGATACGGAGAAAGGCTTTTGGAAGCGCAGAAAAGGTTGGCTGAAATACTTGAGGCAAGTGGGAAGAAGAAGGTTGTTGAAATGGGTCTTGGACCTCAAGTCATGCGGAGCCTAATACCCATAATAGCTATAAATGGTAAAATAGCATTTGTAACAAGTGTTCCTGGTAAAGAGGAACTTTACGAGCGAATACGTGCAGCTCTCTAATAACCTACCGATTACCTTAAAAAATATTAACTTAATCGATGCCCCTTAAACGGGTTTTTAGGTCAAAAATCTTTTTTATTTTCAACATCGTAGGCCGTTATCAAATTAATAAGCTCTATGAGAAAGCTCCGCCACAATTTGAAGATTAGAATTTTAAAGCTTCCCTAGAAGGGCTAAGACACTTCATACGGAGTATTCTAAAGGGGAAAAATAAAAATGAGGGGGGAAAGCCCTGTATTTTAACTTTGGAAAAGGTCTGGATAGAGTTCTCTAGCCTTTTCTGTAAGGTAGTAGAGTTTAGACCCGGCTGGCCGTCCGATTATACCCTGGGTTATTAGAAATCTGTAGCCAAGCCGTTTAAGGCCCATTTCTCCGGCAACTTCCCGGCTAAGATTGATCAGTACAGATCTTCTAACGCAGTTTCTCGGGGATTTAAGGAGCTCCTTAATGATACGACGAGCCAGTTCAGTTCTAGCCTGTTTCAATTTAACTTTGACGTATTTCATACTTATGACTTCAGATACATCAACCCATTTGCCTTGATAGTATACTTTAACACCTGGTGTTAAAGTGGCTTTAGTAGATTCGGTTGTCATTTTTATCATTTCAATTACAAACAAGGATGTTTTATATAAAATTTTCTTTAAAAACGATTATAGGAAAGTGTAAGATAAGCCACATACTACTAAGAGTTGAAAAATTTAAGATCGACAATAACATGAGCAGTAACCGTTAGCAAAGTGTAAATATTTTTACGTAGCATTCAAACGTTAGAAAAACTTTCATTTTAAACAATCAAATCCATTAAAACATTCTCAATTTTAAATATCAAACGCAACTATCAACAGAACTTCAAGGAGTTAAGTTAAACTCTAAAACCGTATAGTTAGAGATTATTAAGAAATTAATATAGTAAATGTAAGCATGGTCTTTACGTCTACCCATCTAATAGATGGGATAAATTTAAACCAGAGTAGGTTATTTAATCTATGTAGATAGGTGAGATGACCAAAGTAACTATAGAGACTATAGATCTTGTTAAACGATACCCTATTAGTCTTAGAAGTATTGCTGGCGGGAGGCATTGGGAGTGTTGGGGCAGGGTTGGAGGTTTTAGAGAAATATTCATGCGGAAAAAAGGATTTATCCAAGCATTGAATAAAGTTAGTCTTAAGGTTTACCGTGGCGAGGTTTTCGGCCTCTTAGGACCAAATGGAGCTGGGAAAACCACATTTATAAAAATCCTATGCACTCTAGTCCTACCCGATGGTGGAGAAGCATATATAAACGGCTACAACGTTGTAAAGCAGCCCGGCAAAGTCTTAAGAAATCTTCAAGCTGTTCTAGGCGAACAGCACAGGGGTTTTGAATGGAGGCTAAGCCTTAAAAATAACCTGGAATTCTATGCAACCCTTTACGGGCTATCTAAAAGATACGCAAAGAAACGTATTGAAGAACTGTTAGAGTTAATGGGGTTAAAAGATAGAGCTAATGATATGTATCAACGTCTATCCACGGGTATGGCTCGTAAACTACAACTCTGCCGGGCTCTCCTCCTTGACACGCCTATACTACTCTTCGATGAACCGACAGCCGGGTTAGACCCGACAGCGGCTACGGACTTTAGACAATTGTTGAGAAGGCTGGCTAAATCCGAGGGGAAGACCATATTCATATCTACCCATAATATGTGGGAGGCACAGTCCATATGCGATAGAGTAGCCATAATAAATAAAGGTGAAATCATAGCATGTGATACACCCGAAAACTTAAGGAGATGCGTAAGCTCTGAAAAACACTACCGCCTTATCTTAGATGGAGAGTCTAATGGAAAACTGAAGAAAGTCGTAGATGAGTTTGAAGGCTTAAATGGTGTTAAAGACGTGAGCCTAGAGTTTGATTCACAGACTAAGATAATAGTTAAAACCGACGAAAACTTTAAAATTTTAGATATGGTGAACCTTATAGCTAAATATTCTCTAAATGTGAGAGATATAGAAACCTATGAACCTAGTTTAGAGGAGATTTTTATAAAATTGGTTAAAAGGTGATGGAAAACGCAGAAAATCAACCTAGTCACTAGTATAAGACAAATCCTAGCTTTTGCAGAAAGAGACTTCAGAGGTTGGAAAACGTATAAAACGCAAGTGATAACTCAGCTTATAACAATAGCCATTGGAATTTTAAGCTGGTCTATTAACGCTATGTATAGGAATAGACCGGTTCCTGAGTACGATACAGACTACATATCTTTCCTAGTAGTGGGATTGGTTATAGGAAACCTGGTTATGCCAATATCTCAGGCATTAGAGAGACATCTCAATCCTTGGAGTTTAGAAGCCATAATAATGACGGGTATACCAGTGCCTATATTCGTTGTAGGACGGATAGCTTGGCCATATATCTTCTCTGTCATAACATTCATACCTCAAATAGCAGTTGGAATACTGCTATTCGGAGTAAAACTTAGAATAAATTGGTTTTCAACATTCCTATCATTCATAATATCCGCTACGATACTACTTGGATTATCCATGATAAGTACGGGCTTCAGACTGGTTACGAAGTCTACAGACCCGATGACATGGACTATAAACGTTTTACAGCAGCTTCTCGCAGGTATATCTTTCCCAGTTCAATTTCTAGACAGCTTCATACCCGGCATCTCCATGATATCTTGGTTTCTACCTCAAACGTGGGTTTACCATCTGTGGCGTCTATCCATGCTTAAAGCCGCATCCATATTCGATCCAGCAACTCAGCTAGACTTCCTAAAGGGGGCTATTTTCGGCGTACTACTACTTCCAATCGGCTATAAGACTTTTAAATGGAGCTTAGACAGGGTTAGAAAAGACGGCACACTCGGATGGTTCTAATGTTTAGAAAGAAGATTCAAAGCGAAGTTGACGGTTGAGTTTCCAGGTGCTTCTTAAGCTTTTCAATCCTATCCTCAATATTTTCAAGACCAAGTTTTCTAAACCCGATTACAGCAGAGCCTATAATGGGCTGAAACCCTATGAGGGGTTGTTTAAACTCAGCCTTCCTAAGTCTACGTTCAAGCCAACAGTAGAAGACGCTTCTAACCGTTTTAGATTTAAATACGCTTCCAACAGTTCCAACCACCATATGCTCGTTAACCATATTGAGTTTTAAAGCCGTAGAATAGCATGCGAGAGCCAGCTCAACACCAGCTTTTTCAAGAATGCCTATAGCGACCTCATCCCCGCTTTCAGCAGCTTTATCTACAAGAACCGCTAAATCAGCTATTCTCAACGGATCACCTCCCATGTTTCTATAAACGACTTCAAGCATATCAAGCGGGTCATCTATCCTGAAGTTTTCCATAAAGATATCAACGAGCATGGTTTTTGGACCACGACCGTCAAATGCTCTAGCAGCAGCTTGAAGAGCCTCCCTGGCTATCCAATATCCACTGCCTTCATCTCCGAAAAGCCAATTCCATCCTCCTGATCTAGCTCGCTCACCAAGCCTATTCATACCGAAGGCTATGCTGCCCGTCCCAGCTATAACAGCTACACCAGGAACTCCATATGTTACAGCGTAGTAAGCTACAACAGCATCGTGTTCAATTACCGTGACTGTGGAACTTGATATTGGGAGTTCTTTGACCAGTGAAGATGCTCTTTCAACATCATGCTTAGTATCTATATCTGCTAAGCCTATGGAAAGAACGTTTACATCCTCTATACGTAATCCAGCTTTAGAGAGAGAGCCTGATATGGCAATCCATAGATTCTTTCTAACGGTATCGCTTGGAAGCAGCAATCCACTAGGACCAGATGAAGACATAGATATAACTTCACCCTCTTCATTAAAGACTACACACGACGTTTTCGTCTTACCACCGTCAACCGCTACAATTATCAAAAATAAGCCTCCAATCCTAAATAAGATATCTTTGAATTTTAAAATTTCCCCGCCATTCACATACACTTTCTAGGAAGATATAAAAAGTGAGTCACACTCATTATTTTCAATACTGTTAGGTATAGGCTTATGTTGTCTTTCCATATCCCGCAATAAGCGGATAGACATGGACTTAGCATTGATACTCTATTCCCGCAATTATTTATGTAGTACTCTTCCCTGCAGTTTTATAATAAATAGAAACTCTAGAGTAAAAAATTCATATAAGCTTGACGTCAGCAAAAGAAGATATGCAATTGATACGTTGAACCGGACTCCGTTTACAAGGGAAATGGAGCAGAATAGGAGCTTTAGCGTGGGATCTACTTGAAAGTATATAAGAGCATAGGAAACCCTATTAGACCTTTAAGGTTGTTTATTGGAGGGGTGCACGGCAGAGAATGCCGCACAACTAAGCAACTACTTGAAATGCTCGTTAAAACTAGTAAGCCTAAGAGTGGCTCTGCAATTGTTGTACCATGCCTCTACACGGGTAGATACGTGTCAACTTTAAGCTCAAACTACTTGAATACGAAGGCATTTAAAAGGCTTGTTAAAATCGTAGAGAACTTTAAACCGGATATGTACGTTGAAGTACATTGTTACAAGTTATCAAGTTACAGTAGTCTAACAAACCCGAGTAGAATTAATGTTAAAGGTGTTCCGCCTCTTGTAGAAGTTGAAAACGGTGTTTTGATAGGGTCAATATCTCCCCTTCTAAAGGCTAAACTTAACCTTGAAATAGCAATTCTTATCGAAACACCATGTGGTAGAAAGGAAAACTTTAAAGCGGCTTTGGAAATACTGCGTGTTTTCTTGATGTCAAATTCGACGCAAGAAGCATTGGAAACTTTAGGGTTTAAACATGGAGTAAAAACATTTAAGAAGACGGGTAAAACTTTCAATTTACCTTATTGGATTTGATTTTTCCAAGCTTTTCTCCAATAATTTCACGGACAATTGTTGGATCGGCTTTGCCGTGCGTCATACGCATAACTTGACCTACTAGGAAATGGATAGCTTTCTCATTTACAAGGGCATCTTCAACGGACTTCGGATTCATGGTGAAAACCTGGTCAATGATTTCAGTGAGCACATCTCTACTGCTTATCCGATGAAGTCCCATCCTCTGAATTATAGACTCAGGGTCTTCACCCGTAGTTATCATCTCCCTTAGAACGGTTTTAGCGGAAAGTCCAGTTAATACTTTATAGTCGAGAAGCTTTAGAAGCTTGGCTATCTGGTTTGGGCTAACTTTAACGTCCTTAGTAGACATGTTTAGATTATGCAATTGAGCTAGAAAATCTCCGACGAGAAAGGAGCTGAGTTCTTGAGCATTACTGTAGTGTTCAAGACATTTCTCAAAGAAGTCGGCTAAAGTCTTATCGCTTACGAGCACATCGGCGTTCTGCTCTAAAACGCCATACTTCTCTACGAATATGCGTTTTCTCTCATCTGGAAGTATGGGAAGTTTACGTTTCATTTCATCTAGAAACTCGTCAGTCAAAACTATAGGCGGTAAATCTGGCTCCGGGAAATACCTATAATCCTCCTCAGTCTCCTTGGTTCTGAGGGAAACAGTTATCCTTCTACGCTCATCCCAAAACCTCGTTTCCCTGGCTATTTTAATGCCTCTTGACAATAGACCACCCTGCCTTGTAATTTCAAACATCAAAGCACGTTCAACTTCCTTATAAGATGAAATGTTTTTAATTTCAACTCTAACACCATCCTCAAGAGAAATATTTGCATCGCATCTCATAGCACCTTCAAGCTCACCATTAAATACACCTAAATGCTCAAGTATCGACCTCAACTTTTGAAGGAAGAGTCTGGCTTCCTCAGGCGAAGACATATCTGGCTCTGTGACTATTTCAACTAGCGCAATACCATGCCTATTATAGTCTACAAGCGCCGAGGGCGCAGTATCTATAGATCCTTCGTAGACAAGCCTAGCAGGGTCTTCCTCAAGCTGTATCCGTCTGATTCTAATGGTCTTTCCGTTGTTTAAAACGACATAGCCTCCTTTAGCTAAGGGGGCACCACCGACACCGTCATACTGTGATATCTGGAAATTTTTAGCCATATCTGGGTAGAAGTAGTTTTTACGTGTAAAATATGTAAACCTCGAAATATTTGAGTGTAAAGCTAAAGCCACCATGATGGCGCTTCTAAGAGCCTCCTCGTTTAAAACTGGCAGAGTCCCAGGCTCGCCAATGCAGACCGGGCATATATTTGTATTTGGAGGCTTACCCCTATAATCCGTAGGACATGAGCAGAAGAGCTTACTCTTAAGGCTTGTAAGCTGACAGTGAACTTCAAGACCTATCTTAACTGTTTTAAAAGCCATCAGCTATTATAAGGTTTAAAGCGGGTATTTATTTTTTCCAGCGAATATCAATATTCT
>CALKCG010000108.1 GCA_938082915.1 uncultured archaeon
CATTATTAAAAGCACTATGAAAGTGAGCATAGCTTCATCCTCCGTAACTCTTCCGAGCTAATGACTTTAACCTCGCGGCTCTCCTGATCGATTACCGTTATGCGGTTAGCACAACTTATGCATGGATCTATCGAAGCGACAACAACCGGTATATCGGCTATCTCGCATCCTATGAGCATCCTCTTTAAGCCTATTACGTTGGATAATGTTGGGGTTCGCACCTTCAGACGCTTAATTCCTCCTCTTCCATCTGTTCTGACAAAGTAAAACAGCTCGCCACGTGGAGCTTCAACTCTTGAAACAACTTCACCCGCAGGTATTTTACTCATCAGTCTAATTGCCCCCTCCCTCGGAGATATTGAACCACTTGGAAGCCTGTCAATAATCGTACGCGTTATATTTATCGCCTCAAAGAGCTCTAAAATTCTAACCTCTGTCCTAGCATAGGAATCTCCATCTCTCTTCGAGACTACGGAGAAGCTGTCTTTTAAATCACCGTAAGCAGCATATGGATCGTCCTTGCGAACATCGAATGTTGATCCGGATCCCCTAGCAGTAGGTCCCACTACGCAGAGCTCTTTTGCATCATCATAGCTGAGGATACCAACGTTTGAAAGCCTTTTTTCAACTGTTTCATCTTTGAAGAAGCTGTAAATATTGTGTACATCCCTTTCTACATCATCTATCGTTTTTCTAAGTTTCTCCACCATTCTATCGGTGAGGTCCCAGCGTACACCTCCAATAACGTTCATAGAGTGGAGAACCCTATTACCAGTGATCTCCTCAAACAAGTCTAAGATCTTCTCACGGGTGGTCCAAGTATACATGAAGAGTGTATCAAACCCGATTTGATAAGCCATAGCTCCGAGCAGTAGAAGGTGGCTATGCATACGCTCCAGCTCAAATATTAACGTTCTAAGGTATAATGCTCTTTCCGAAGGCTGGATTCCCCCTACCTCTTCAATAGCTTGGACGAAGCATGTCGTATGGCTGTGGGAACATATTCCACATATACGCTCTATGAGGTATAAGTTTTGAATTAAATTCCTAGTTTCCGCTAACGCCTCCACTCCTCTATGTGCATGACCTAGACGTAAGTCGACGTCTAAGATTTCCTCCCTTCTAACAATCACTTTAAGATGGATTGGCTCTTTAAGTGACGGATGCACCGGACCTACAGGTAGAACAAACCTAGTAAACTCCTCATATTCAACCCCCTTCAACCCATCAGCCATATTTTCTCACCCAAACTTCTTCTTTACGGCTTCAACAACCCCTCTAACTATCGACTCAGGTCTAGGAGGACAACCTACAACGTAAACGTCCACTGGAATGATCCTATCTAATGGTACTTCAACTGAATAGCTTCCACTGAACACACCCCCGGAAGTTGCACACGTTCCTACGGCAACAACAGCTTTAGGCTCCGGCATCTGCTCATAAACTCTAACGACGCGGGGGAACATCTGACGGGTTACCGGTCCAGTTAATAGTAAGACATCCGCATGCCGTGGTGAACCGACCAGTACGCATCCTAAACGTTCAACATCATAACGAGGTGTTAAAGCGGCAACTATTTCAATATCGCATCCATTACACGATCCAGTGTTTAAATGAAATATCCAAGGAGATTTCACCCGCCCCCTCGAAATAATCCTTAACATAACCTTTCGAGATTAAGGTCTTCATTAATATATTGTTTTCGTGGGACTACTAACCAACAATACGTCCATCATATTAATTACCTACTTCCCACTCATATGTTATAAGGTGGAAGTTTAGCAGCGGTGTAGGATTTGGAAAGGGTGAGATTGCCAGTTCCAGTATCTGGAGGGCTAATACTCTCCTACCAATGTACTGCTGAATGCCGCTACTGTATGTATGCTTGTTCACCGAAGTGGAGGGATTGGATATCGGAGGAAGACCTTGAGAAGATTCTACGTCAACTAGCTGGTAGGATAATCCCAAGCCCATATGGTCCAAACTCTGTAAGCTTAAACTATGGTCTCCACCTCACTGGTGGAGAACCATTCTTAAACTTCGAACTACTGTTGAAAGCAGTTGAAATAGCCAATCGGTTGAAAAT
Source organism: uncultured archaeon (assembly GCA_938082915.1). Lineage (GTDB taxonomy): Archaea > Thermoproteota > CALKCG01 > B24 > B24 > DTBU01. The sequence goes on from CALKCG010000108.1 coordinate 2,087, forward strand.
TCCATCAACCTTCGTGGAAACGAATTGCTACTGGGCGGTTGACGATGAGACGACTAGGGAAAAACTACAACTCCTCAAGGAGACTGGTTTAAAAGGTATTTTAATATCAGTCAACCCCTACTACTTGGAGTACGTGCCGTTTGAGAGGACAGAGAGAGCCATTAGAATCAGCCGGGAAGTGTTTGGTGAAAACTTAATGATCTACCAGTTAAACTACTACCTACTATTCAAGAAACTTGGGGTTAAAGGACGGCTTAAGCTTGAAGACTACCTTAAACTATCGAGGGGGGAGAATCTGGCGGAAAACGTTGAAATACTCTTAATGGGGAGAGCGGCGTATAAGCTGAAAGATCTCTATCCTAAATACCGGGCTGAGTACTTCCTAGATCAGCTATGTTGGCCGCCGTTTTTAAGAGGATGGCATAACCACTTCGACTGCTACGGGAACTTTATCCCGGGCTATTGCGGCGGGATATCCCTAGACGATTGTCGAAGACTAGATGAAATATTAAGAGGGGGGTTAAGCCTCGACGGGAAACCAATCTTAAGGTTCCTGGTAAACCAAGACTTTAGAGGGCTTCTACGATTCGCCCAAAAGCTCGGCTTTAAAGAGCTGGATGAAGGCTACATCTCCAAATGCCACTTATGCTTAGACATCCGTAAATTCCTCGTGGAGAATGGAGAATTCGAAGAGCTTAAACCCAAAGAATTCTACCGTTACTTAGAGTGAGATCAGTGGCTTGAAGGAAATCTCTCAAGTTATCGCTTTTAAAATTTTCAACACGTCTTCGTCTGTGAGGTCGTGCCAAAACTCGTAGGCATCGGCTACTGCGAAGATGGGCCCCGTTCGAACGTTTAGGCATACCATTTCATCTACCCACGGCTCCAACAATTCAATGGCGTCTTCAGACCCCGTTGGAACAGCGACGACTATTTTACTAGGCTTCCTCTTCGCAACGGATTTTACGGCTGAGAGCATGGTATAACCCGAAGCAATACCGTCGTCTACGAGGATTACCACTTTATTCTCTAAATCCGGGAAAGGCCTGCCCCCTCTAAACAGCTTTAACCTCCTCTTAATGGCTTCCTCTTCAACCCTAATACATCGATCTACTTCCTCTCTCGTCAAACCCAGTATTCGAAGCAGCCTCTCATTAAGTACGACTATTCCATCGAAAGTCACAGCGCCGAAACCAGCCTCTTGATTCCAAGGGATATGGATCTTCCTCACGACAATGACATCAAACGGTAATCCTAAATTTTTAGAGATAACATAGCCAACGGGAACACCTCCAGCTGGTATCGCTAAGACATACGCATCCGCACACCTATACTCTTCAAGTTTTCCCGTAAGCAACTCTCCAGCATGGTATCGGTCTTTAAACACGTAAAACCTATCTCTAAATGTGGTCTCTTCTACAAGCTTCATAGCATCTTATTTTAGCACTCTCTACGACTAAACTCCGGAGATTCATGCTTTTAAGGTTTTCATCGGTCGTTCATTGTCCTTTTAGAAACCTACTCCATCCCGTTCCACCTTAGAAGCATGGAATGTGTCTTCTGGGCTAGCTGCTGTAAGATTAAGCTGGACACATTCATTTCTTCCATCTATGTGGCAAATTAACCGATCAAATGAGTGGTATGGTATTTAAGCGGATCCAACTTAATCTACTTCAGGTTAAGTTTAAATTTGACTTAACATCATTACAAATGTTGTGGACTTGTTCTACTACGTACGTGTATTTGTCAATTGTGTAGAATTGGGTGAAGCATCAGTAGAAGACTTTTTTAGTAAATATGGGAATCGCGATGGCCATAACTTGGTTGGATTAGTGGCGGAGGCACATTTCGTAAGAAAGTTGTGAAAGGCAGGCTTCGACGTGAAGTTTGTTCTAAGCCACAACATTGAGGTAAGGGAGATAAGGAAAGACGGTTTCCTTTACGAGCGTATTGAAGATTATGGTGAAGTCGTCAAGAATATGCCTGGTGAATTGAAAAAAATCGTTGAAGAATTTTGCGAAGAAGATGTTCACATAGTGGTGGGCGATGATGGAAATACACCGGTTTTCCTCGAAGGAAAATAACTCTTTAAAACGAGCGTTAAAAAGATATTGAAACGTATCACCATCAATTCTGAGGAAACATTCTTTCCATCTCTAACTATTTTCGACCCGGAGTTTGAGCCTCTACTACTCGCACTAGGGTATGTGATACACGTCATGTTATTTTCGCAAGTGACATCGACATATTAGAAGGAGGGCTTTACTTGAGGATGATGGAAACCACCCCCGACGGAACTAGGAAGTTTAAACACGTTAAAATAAAGAACTGCGATGAAATACTCGATAGAGCCGAAGAAGTCTTTGAAAAGAATTCAATATATCTTGAACGGAATTGGTGGACAGGCCTTGAAATATCGAATTATAAAAAATCTTAAAGAGGCATTGAAACTCTTAAATCCCATAATTCAAGTTTAAACTTAACGGACATGTTTCCGCATTCGTATCAAAGCACCACTTATTTTGAGGTTTTAACTTCTTCG
>CALKCG010000109.1 GCA_938082915.1 uncultured archaeon
ACTAAATCTAACCCTCGGCTTTCAAGCTTCACTTTGAAAGAGCTCTCCGTAAGCTTTACCGGCTTTGAAGGGTAGAAGAAAACTTTTGAGGGTTTTCTGAGAAAGCATTTTGAAGCCATTATGAAAGTGCATAAGGTTTCCAATCTAACAGCGGCTGCAACGTTCCTATTCGGGTCAATTGGGTCTACGACTACTAGGGGGTGTTGAAACTTCTTCTTAACTTCCCCCAGTCTACCACGGTAGTATCTGTCAATATCTATGATCGTCCTCCTATCCCACTTTGAAGCGGCTTTAACGGTTTTAATGAAATCGCCGTAGTTGACTATTAGAAGCTCGCATAGGTATCCACTAAACCCCCCGGTTTTAATATCAGCTCCATAAACGCCAATGCCTTTAGCAAACTTCTTCAAAAGCCTAACCTGGTCTAAAGCTTCACCGCTCAATTTACTTTTAATGTATTGCGTATGGTGAGGTGTTCTATCCACGGCAGTTAGCCACTTACCTGGTTCGGTTCTATAGCATGGAACAACGTCTACTCTAACGCCGTCAACCCACCCCTCTACGTACGGGTGGTCTGCATACCTCTCAACCCATCTCCCTTCAAGGCTTTCAAACACTCTCTTAGCGGATTTTAACCCATTCGATACCAACATTTCCCTAGGTATGGTTTTATCGGCCATAAGGAAAACGTCTAAGTCTACGTCTCCTCTAAGCCACGTCCCCTTAGCCACAGAGCCATACGTTTCAACGTCTACATTCAAACCTAAAGCCTTAGTTTCAGATTTAAGAGCGTTTATAATTTTCTCAGATATCTCCCTAACTTTAACCTCATCTTCAATGCTAGGCTTAATATCTTTGAGGACATTGTTTAAAAGCTCTTCGACCGTCACGGGTTCGCCTTAACCTCCATAATAGTACTGTAGATAGGCCCTTTAGAAGTTAAAGTGCTCTTTTTAACTCTGACAGATGCTACATCCATATAGCCGAAGGAAACGTCACGGTATTCATCTAAAAGCTTGACCAAGCCGGGTTTATTTCTAATGGCTTTAACCCTAGCTATGGTTAAGTGAGGTGAGAATTCCTCCACTCCAAAACCAAGCCTTTTAAGAATTCCGTTAACTTGATTATGTAAGTCTTCAAGTTTATCTACACCTTCTCCAACACCGACCCATACAACTCTTACGTAGCTGAGGCTTGGGAAGACGCCCAAACCTTTAAATTCTATTCTAAACGGTTTAAAACTTAAACTATTCAACCCATCCATTATTCGTTTAACCGCTGGTTGCGGTAATTCGCCTAGAAACCTTAGCGTAAGATGCAGATTCTCCACTTCAACCGTTTTAATGATATTCTCTGTCTCTTCAATCCTCCTCTGAAGATTTTGAATGACCTGTAGCATACTGCTATCTTCCACGTCGACTGATACGAAACATCTAATAACTTCTGTCAAGCTTCCAATCCCCAGGGCTACTATGCTTAGTTTTATATTGAGAGGTTAAAGATGCTTATTAGTGTTTTCGCTCATAATGGAGACTCTCTCGGATAAACCCGCAAACCCCCCATTTTCCTTTTTCATCATCTGCCTTGATGGGGTCCTCCAATACCGCACTATTACGTCTGGGGCAGCCTACTACAGATGGGGGGACTAGATATGGGGCTGTCAACCTTAGCAATCTTGGCAGACTTAAGCTACACGTAGGTTTGAGCTTTAGACTTAGCGTAAAAGTACTCTTTATCATAGCACTGCTCCGCTAGATTACACGTCTGGCTCAACGTAAAGCTTCTACCATCGACTCTAGTCTTAAGGTGCTAAGATTATAAGTTTATGCTCACTACTACCATTGGCGGAGCCCTTACATATACTCGTATTCTGAATATATGGAAGCTGAGATTTAGCATATTCCAATATGCAGCAGGAGTGGTTAACATCCTCAAATTGAGGGACTAAGAATGGCCCGTATTCCTTCTTTTCAATTTTATGATAATTATCGAGGTTCCTCCCAAAAATATGGCCCCACCTAATACGCGAAAAAGTGTAGTCATCCTCAATTCTATATTTCATAACCGGTCCTACGTATGTTGAGAGTTCATCGTCCATGTCAAAGCATATTTTAGCTGGGCCTGTCAGGTCGAAGTATAAAATTTCCAAGGTATGCTCGCCCTTATTCAATTTAACCATAGCAGCTTTCTCCGAGAAGCTCCCTACATTATTCCAGGCGTCGATAATAAGTTCTCCATCTACAACGAGTTGGAATCCGTCATCCCCTCCAAGTTTAAAGGACGCGTTCATATCCCTAGGAGCATAGACCTCAGCTTTAGCATAGAAGCCAACGTAATCAGAGTAGTTGCTGAAAAGGTTGTTCAAACCCCAATCATAATAAAACTCGGCCGGAAAGGTAGAATTGCCTATAATATCGGTTAATCTATAGGCGACGTATGTTACGCTCCATATTTCAACAACCTCTAGTTTTTGCCATGTAACTCTCCATTCAGTCGTCTTGATAACCATCTCCTCTAATTCCATCCCACTCGGGCATTAGATTGGCCATTCTAGCATTTAACTTTATCACGCTCATGAGCCTCATAAGGAAAATCCTTGAAAAATTCGTAGGTATTAGAGAGCAAAAAGAGGAAGCCCATCGAAGCAATGGGCAAAATACTAGACCGATATGCTTCGCCGAGGATAAAATCTCAGAGAACAGTAAGCGATTTACACAGTCGTCTACGCTAAGTTCTTAGCGTTCATCGAAGACTCATGGGAGAAGCCGAATTACAAGACGATGGAGAAGATTATGTTCATTCCAACCGAAGGAGAGCTAGACCTGTTGATAGCAGACTGCTGTAGGAAGACGGGCGCGCTTCTCAATTCCTCAAAGAGGCAGAGGCAAGATTGGAGAAGCTCCGAAGCTCAAGTAGATGGCGTCGACTTCGAGCATAAGTAGTCAGCATGACACTGAGAAGGGTAACAAGACCGGAATGCTGTCCATAAGCGATAGGATCTTGGCTATGGTCAAGAACATGCCTGAGGGAAATGACATGGTCTTCTAATTGGTAAAGACGGGTTTCAAGCGTCTTCTACTGGCAGAGAAAGGGGCTCGCCCGGAAGCTTAAGAACCGAGGCTAATGAAGAAAGACTTTTACAGTTTCGGGCATCGGAAGGCTACGATGGAGTGCCACAAGACAAATGACGTAGTACATGTTTAAGGAAATACTAGAGGCACAGGAGTGCTGAAGGCACAATGGTCTACATGAACGTAGAAAAAGCACTATTCCAAACATCTAAAGGCGAGTTGTAAAACCAAGGCGACGGTCGAAGATGTGACCGAATTCATTGAAACGGGCTTCGAGTACGTGACTACTTTCAACGGCGTGATGCCGTCCAGAAAGCGTAAGTAAAGTTAAAAATAAACTGTAAATTAGTATTTATAGTTGAGAGTCGATAAAGTATGTATAGGGCTTACCGGTTATCCTGGTGCAGGTAAAACTCTTCTGGCTTCAGAAGCAGTGAAGAGAGGTATACCTGTTTTAAACATGGGGGATGTTGTTAGAGAAGAGGCTTTAAGAAGGGGGCTTCCACCGAGTAGGGAAAACTTGACTCTACTCATGTGGAAGCTTAGAAGTGAAGAAGGTCCT
>CALKCG010000110.1 GCA_938082915.1 uncultured archaeon
CTATTCCCCATGGCACCCGTGCTGTTTTTCATACCTTTCCTATACTTCTTCTTCATAATGAGTGCCATATTCTTCATAGGGAAGTTTCTAGAGGCTAAATCGGATTTAGAAGCCGCTGTTAAAACTAGACAGCCTCAGCTGTTGGCGGAATCCCTTAGAAAGATAGGTTATAATAGGCTTAGGCTTGAACGGTCTCCGGGTTTCAAGTTTGAATCTTGGCTGGGATGGGATCCACATCCACCCATTTCCTTCAGAATAAACAGGCTTGAAAATCTTAAAGACTTAGACAATATAAAGCATCCACTTCTAAGATCAATTTCAGACGTCGTTAAAGGATTTATAAGCTCACTTTAGCCGATGGCAACTTGGTTGCGACGTAAACTTCCAACTAGCTTAATAAGAATACCCTTCACTATCATATTTCATAAACTCAACTTAATAGAAGCCTTTAAAACTTCTCTATTTTTAAATGGACATAATGCTACACATAGAGGAAAAGAATGAAGCGACGAAAGATGTTCCATGGAGAATGTTTAAGCTGTAGGCGACTGCACCCTCCTAAGGCCTTGTCTAACTCAAACTGTGGGTGTACAATCGGTTCAGCCATTACAAGTGCAAACACAGGAAGCACCAATTTATCCTACGTGTAAAAGACCGCTCACCCGGATTCAGCAATACCAAAGATGGTATCGCTACAAGTGTAGAAAGTACGTTTAACTTCAATAATATGCGTCCGTCTTATGTGCGAAAGGCATGGACAATTCTATTGGAATTTTTCCTTACGTGATGCACCGATCCAGCTTGATGGAGGTTAGACTAAGACATATGGTGGGCTAACCTTTCCACTAGAAGCAGATAGGAGGATGTTTGCAGTTTAAAACTTCCCTAAGGAACCGAATTCTTAAATATCACGATTAAACGTTTTATTCTGTATCAAATGGTGGTAAGAGATGCCTGAAGATAGAGCGAAAAAGCTAGTTCTTTGGTTTGAAGAGCTTAGGAAGGAAGATGTTCCATTAGTTGGAGGTAAGTGTGCAAACCTAGGTGAAATGATAAATGCTGGGATACCGGTGCCACCGGGGTTCGCAGTATCGGCCTACGCGTACAAGCTCTTCCTAGAAGAAACTGGTATAGCTGAGAAGGTTTATTCGATTATAAAGGAGACTGTTAAAGACCCGAACGACCCAAAGCAATATGAGGAGGCGTCCGCAAAGATTAGAAGCCTGATAGAGTCTACGTCGATACCGAGTTCAATAGAAAAAGCCATAAGAGAGTCTTATAGAATGCTTAATGATCGAGTGGGAGCAGTTGAAGCATTCGTAGCCGTAAGATCTTCTGCTACTGCTGAAGACTTGCCTGATGCATCTTTTGCAGGACAACAAGAAACCTTTTTAAACGTTAAAGGTGAGGACGACCTCGTCTACTACGTTCGTAAATGCTGGTCCAGCCTATTTACTCCCAGAGCAATATTCTATAGGACTCAGAAGGGTTTTCCACACGAGAAGGTTTTGATAAGCGTAGCAGTTCAGAAAATGGTGAATAGCAAAGCCGCCGGGGTGATTTTCACAATCCACCCGGTCACAGGGGATAGAAGCAAAATAGTGATTGAAGGTGCATGGGGTTTAGGTGAAGCTGTAGTATCTGGAGCTGTAACACCAGACAGGTTTGTAGTTGATAAGGCCACACTTAAAGTCCTCAGTAAGGAGGTTACTGAGAAAACCGTTGAATACGTGAGAGATCCTAAGACTGGTAGGACACTGCATGTAGAAATTCCTCCTGAACGTAGAAATATACCGTGTTTAACAGATGAGGAAATAGCAGAGCTCGCTAAACTCGCTAAGCGTATAGAGGAACATTACGGAAAGCCTCAAGACATAGAGTTTGCAATAGATAGAGATATACCGTTCCCTGAAAACGTATTCATAGTTCAATCTAGACCTGAAACCGTTTGGAGCTTTAAAGTCGAGGAAAAGCCTGTCGCGGAAGCGCCAACGCCTGTTGAGAAACTCGTACCAATTCTCAAAGGTTTGCCAGCCAGTCCAGGGATATATGCCGGTAGAGTTAAAGTAGCTTTAGACCACCAGGAAGCGGCTAAAGTTATGGAGAAGGGAGACATACTGGTCACGAAAATGACGAACCCAGACTGGGTTCCATATATGAGGATGGCAGGTGCTATAGTGACCGATGATGGAGGTATGACCTGTCACGCCGCTATAGTTTCAAGAGAGTTGGGAATACCCTGCATAGTCGGGTCTAAGGAGGCTACTAAGGTTCTTAGAAGCAATTCCTACTATACGATTGACGCAACGTCAGGCGTCGTTTACGAAGGTATTGTTGAATCTTTGATTAAACCAGCACCGAAGGCCGTTCCAACAGCTATCGGAGAAGCCGTTATGACGTTGCCACAGTGGGCTATCTACCCCCCTGTAACAGCTACTAAAATTTACGTAAACCTCTCAATACCAGATGTTGCTGAAAAAGTCTTCAATGAAAGTCGTCCAGATGGTGTTGGTCTATTGAGAGCTGAACACTTAATGCTTAGCGTGGGAAAACACCCGAGACTTCTAATAGAGGAGGGTGGAGCTGAGAAAATGGTTGATGCTTTCGCTGAAGGCATTAGAAAAGTCGCACAGGTATTCTTCCCAAGACCCGTAGTATATAGGTTCTTAGACTTTAAGCCTGACGAGTTTCTAGCATTACCTGGTGGTGAAAAGTACGAGAAGGAAGCTGGACACGTCGGTCCCAATCCTCTGATAGGTTATAGAGGAGCCTTTAGATACATTAAGGAGCCCGACATCTTTAGGCTTGAATGTAAAGCTATTAAGAAGGTTAGGGAGGAGTATGGTCTTAAAAACGTATGGGTTATGGTGCCGTTTGTAAGAACCGTAGAGGAATTTAAGAACTGTCTTAAAATCATGGAGGAGGAAGGGTTGAGGAAAGGACCAGACTTTAAAGTTTGGATAATGGTTGAAGTGCCGAGCACGGTACTACTCATAGATAAGTTTATCGAAGCTGGTATTGATGGTGTAAGTTTCGGAACAAACGACCTTACAATGCTCATACTCGGCATAGATAGAGACGACGCATCTGTTCAAGAGATTTACGATGAGAGGAATTTAGCTGTTTTAAGGGCTTTAAGCCACGTAATAAGGTTGTGCCATGAGCATGATGTAACTACGAGTATCTGTGGGCAAGCCCCTTCAAACTATCCAGAGATAGTTGAGTTTCTGGTTAAAGAGGGTGCTACGAGTCTATCCGTAAACCCTGATAAAGTCATAGAGACTAGGCTACTTGTAGCATCTATAGAGAGGAAGATTCTACTAGAGAAGCTCGCAGAATCTAAGAAAGACAAACCCTTCTTTAAATTCAGCTGGTCTGAGGAGTTAAAGTAACCTCCAAATTTTTAAGCTTCAACTATCTCTTTTTACTAGAATAGTCTTGCCTAACCGTAGAGGGTTTAAAGAAGAAAGAGAACTTGTTAATAAGCTTGAAAAGCTAGGCTTCGCTGTTTTAAGGGCACCGGCCTCAGGATCTGGAACTAAATCCGATAGACCCGATATATTGGCTGGGCGGAGGGGGCTTTACATAGCTTTAGAAGTTAAAACAACCAACCGTAAGATTTTATACGTGGATTTAGAAAGCTTAGACCAGCTCGTCAGGTTTTCTAATAAGTTCGGTGCTGATCCCTATCTCGCGGTTAAGTTTAAAAGGTCTGGCTATGGTTGGCTTCTCTTAAAGCCTGAGGATCTGAAGAAGGGTTGTAAACACTACGTAGTAACTTTGGAGGAAGCATGTAAGAAGGGTTTT
>CALKCG010000111.1 GCA_938082915.1 uncultured archaeon
TGAAAACCTCTATAAGTTCTCCAGACGCTAGAAGCTCAAGTACGATTGCTTCTGGACTGTAACCTGCTTCAGAAAGTATCTCATAAGCTTTTATGAAAGCCGAGAGTATTATAGGCATTACAGCCTGCTCTGTGAAAAGATCAAGCTCTGTCTCTTCTTCAAAACTGGATTTAAGTGCTCCTACACGGGTGAAACCTAAAGCTTTAGCTAAAGCCAGCAACCTCCTCCAAGCCATACCGCTGTAATCCTGCTTCACAGCCAATAAAGCTGGAGCTCCGGAGCCCAACGTATACAATCTTCTAACACCTGAACCTATCATTCTAGGCGCTGCTAATGCTACGTCTACGGATACGGGAGGTTTTATAAGCCCATACCTTATTGAAAAGCCATGTGCAAAAACGAGCATTTTGCCCCCGGTTAAATTCGCTTCTACGTATTCTTCATATACAATGGGTTGCAATTCATCAGGCAATAGTAGGCATATGATATCTGAGTTTGCAGAGGCTTGGTCAAGCGGTAGAACTTTAAAGCCATCTTCTTCAGCTTTAAACCAGTATTCGTCTTGAATATTACCGATCAAGACTTTAACGCCGCTGTCCCGCATATTTAAAGCCCAAGCTCGACCCTGATTACCATATCCGAGAATACCAACGGTTAAGCCGTTTAAAACGGATAGTTCTGCGTCTCCATCATAGAAGACTTCAGCCAAAGAGACACCTACTATATAAATGTAGAGGAACTACTTATGAATTGCTAAATGCCACAATACTATGCTAAGCCTTGGAAAACCATAGATTGAAACAACGCTGGGAAACAGTTGCTCGATGGAAACCTTATGGAAATTTTCCATGGAGAGACATGGAAAAACCTAGAATGATCGAAGGAAACGATTATGCCTAAGTATTCTAAATGTAATTTTGAATTGAAAACATCCAGAGTCATCATCCTCCACACTTCTCCGGAAACCGTTATCGGAGACTACGAGCGACTAATGCGACTGGCCGATTACGGTAAATTTTTCCCCGACGTGAAAGACGTTATTTTGAAGCTTAATCTTTCATGGACCCTCTTCTTCCCAGCGTGTTCGACACCTGTATGGCAGCTTGAAGGTGTTTTAAAGGTTTTAGTTGAAGATGGGTTTAGAGTATTTCCAGTTGAAAATCAAACGGTGGTAACACATCCTTGGAAGGGGGCGTATTTAAATAAATGGCTACCAATATTTGAAAAATACGCCGTTAAATTCATCCCACTACCTAACGTCGAGTGGGTAGAGTATGAGCCTAAGTCTGGACTACTAGCTCTAGATGAGCTATTCGGGTCGAAAATCCTAATACCGAACTTATTCATAGGGAAGGGAATCGTACACTTAGCTACTTTGAAAACCCACGGTCACACTACGGTTACATGCGCTATTAAAAACTCTTTTGGAGGACTTATTCCAAAGTACCGACATCACGCCCATAGAAGAATACACGAGGTTTTAGTCGATCTTCTTCAAATACAGAGGGAAATACATCCTGGGATGTTTGCAGTAGTCGATGGGACTGTAATGGGTGGTGGGGCTGGACCTAGAACTATGATTCCCAGAGAGGGAAACATTCTGATAGCTGGAGCGGATCAAGTGGCTGTAGACTCCGTAGCGGCTAGAATAATGGGGTTCAACCCTATGGATATAAAATACCTCCGCATCGCCCATGAAAAAGGACTCGGATGCGCAGACCTCGATCAAATAGATGTAGTAGGCGGCTTAGACTTGAGAAAAATCAACTTCAAGCTTAAAGTTAAGCGAAGCCCTGTAGTGTTTTTCGACCAACTTTTAAGGGGGAAACCTCTAATAGATAGAGTATTATTCCACACACCTATGTTTAAACTGGCGATTCTAGCATCAAACATATACCACGATTGTATATGGTATCCTACAATTGGTCGTATACGTGTAAATAGATTTCTCAAAACTGAGTGGGGAAGGCTATGGCTTAAATATCCCTATGGAGAATACCCTAGAGATACCCAACTCAAAGGGTGGGATCCATACTAAAGATGGCAACCATGAGAAAAAACAGACGTTTCAGAATAGTTAAAGCATACGTCAAAATGATTCGACCACATCAGTGGTATAAGAATCTCCTTATAATCGTACCAGCGATTTTCTCGTTTTCACTGTTCAAAATAAGCATTTGGCCTATCCTACTGATTACCCTTACGTCAGCCTGTTTAATCTCAGGAGCTAACTACATCATCAATGATATCCGAGATTTAAATAGGGATAGGATGCATCCAAGTAAACGCCTACGCCCTCTGCCTTCAAATTTGATCTCGGTAAGAGAAGCAGCAATATTAAGCATTTTGACAGCATTCTTCGGCTTCTCCATAGCCTACTACGTTAGCTTAAACGTATTACTATTGATGGTTCTACTGTTTTTAAATACGCAATTTTACAGTTTCCTCTTAAAAAACTACGCACTTATTGACGTGGCCGCCTTGTCTCTAAATTACGTTATAAGAGCTGTCGTAGGAGCCTACGCTATTTCAGTTCCAGTATCGCCTTGGCTTGTAATAGGCATATTCTCACTAGCCCTGCTACTATCCTTTGGAAAACGCATAGGGGAGCTTCTTGAGCTGGGAGATGGAGCGGGAAACCATAGAACAGCTCTTAAATATTATGGGAAGATCCAAATCAAACGTGGACTGTTAGCAACATCGCTTTCAACAGTTGTAGTTTACATCGTTTACAGTTTACACGTCCATGGAGTTAGACTCATTTTAACCATACCATTCGCCGTATACCT
>CALKCG010000112.1 GCA_938082915.1 uncultured archaeon
GAAGAGGCTAAGGATGAACTTAACAAGGTCAATAAGCTCTTAGAAGACGTAGAAAACCTACTTTGAGCACTTTGCTGCCTAATTAAGTTTTACGTCTGCATCCAATCCATGGATTTCCACTAGAAGCTCCTTCACACGGCGACCGAAGAGGGAGGAAAAATCCGAAAAATAGGAGTAAGCGATAAAGCAAAATTTGACCAAGTCAATGGTTCACGTTCGATGTAGATCGTAGTTGTTGATTATGTGTCAGCTCCTCAATATGGAGAGCGTGTAAAGTAGTATTGTGAAGTTTTTCTTTTCAAATCCATTTTTCGGATTGTACTGTTGCCCTTTCTTACCCAACTCATCTCTAAGGCACCAAAACCCACTATGCGGATCCAGTATTACGATTCCTAGACCTGAAGCTAAGTTGTCGCTTATAATGGCTTCTTCTTCTCCCGGTAAAATTGTTACTACAGCTTCGGCTTCTACTGGCTTTCTATCTTCCAGTATAAGCTCTATGGTTATACACTCTCAATTCTATAGCCTGAAACCCTTCCTCTCCAGCTACACTCAAGTCCTCTATCGACGCTGGTAGATCCACCGAGCCTAAAGCTTCAGCCAATTTCATCGGTATGATGAGCTGAGGCTCTTCGGCTTCAAAGCCGCTATTCACTAAAGCCGAAGTCGTTATGGAGGTTTCACTTCTCCTCATCTTTAGCTTCACTCTTAGAGCCAAACTTGTACACCTTTAAACTCCTCATCTTACCTATTCTACTACCTTTCACAACCTTCAATCGCATGTCTAATTTTAGAATGTTGCTGGAAGATATAACTCTTTAGAACCATGTATTACTGTTTGAGACAAAAGTTGTGGAGTGTAAAAGTTGAAGCAGTAAGCATTCAACAATCATCAACGTTTATGAGCAGGATGGCTCTTCTCCGAGTTTAACCCGTTTCTCCTCAAACTCTTCCGTCCTTCCTTGAATTTCCCTCCTTATCCTGGTCTGCTCTCCTCTTAGGTTTTTGTCCTTCGGCTATCAAGTCGAGCTTTTCAGGAATCTCAGATAGACCTAAATATTCCGCCACGGCATAGCGGACTCTAATCTGATAGGCGTACGTAAAAGATACGTTTTCAAGCGTTATACATTGAACCATTTTAGTTTAACATCTCGCACTTGCTTGAAATGCGGATCGTCTGAAACCAAAGTACATTTGCATATCTGGGCTGTAGCAGCAATAATGCTGTCTGCCATAGGTATTCGATGCTTACTTCTCAACTCTGCGCTTCTCACTGCTACATCGTAATCTACGTTGATAACTTTAAAGTCTTTACGTATAATCTCGCTTTTCAAATTTGCAACATCTCTACCCTCTTTGTCAAGGCTAATGCGATATAATTCATGAATCGTTAAGGCTGAAACGGCTTTCCACCGTACCCTTTTAAGATCTTCCTTAAGCTTTTTCAGAAATTCCACGTCTTTTGAGTAAAAGTATTCTACGAAGAAACGGGTATCGTAGACGCTTCTTTCAGACATCCTCCTCCCTCATTTGGTCAAGCGTCTTTTTCAACTCTTCAACATCACCCTTATTAGAGCCGCCCCCCGCAAGATCGAATATACTTAAACTCTTCCTTATTATTATCATACCTCCCTCCTCTATAACCTCAACCTTTGAACCTTCTTCTATGCCAAGCTTCCTCCTTATCTCCACGGGTATTGTTATCTGCCCCTTCCTAGTAACTAAAACTTCAGTCATACCTACTCTAGGTAGGACTTTCATAAAGTTCTACTTAAATATTTTCTGAAAAATTCAAAACACTATGATTCGATAATAATGCTGGCAAACGCCCTCCTACTCAAGATAGGGGTTTATAGCCCATAGTGGAGAAGCCTTAGATGAGCTTACAGAAACTCATAGAATAAAGCTGATATACGACTCAGAACACTGTTGCTTAAACCTAGCCTTTAATAGGTCATATCGTATACTTCTTTAACTTCACCACCTTTAACTTCAAAAACTCTCATCTTACAATTTTCAACGACTTCCAATCTAAAGACTATGTAACCTCCACTTTCATAGGCTGTCACAACCTCTACACTACCTTTCGCCATTTTCTCTAAATCCCTTAACCTAGCCGTTTTCAGGTTAAGTTCACTTGCAATAACCTTAATAGCTTTATCAAGTTTTACAGCCACATCGCTCTCACTTAGATCCCTCCTTCTACAGTCGACAAGCTGCTTGTACAACCTTCTTAAAACGCCTCTTGAAAATTCGTAGACTTCTTTGTCGGATATTGGAAAACTCTGTGTTTCGCCTTCGAAACACGCTTTATACCTTATTAAATGTCGTACTGCGTGGTAGATGTGAGATATGGATTCTCCGTAAGATTCGCGGAAGTACTTTTCAACCGCTAATCCCAAGGCAGCGAAAATAGATCTTCTAAGGATGTTTCTAGTATGCTCTGTTATTCTGAGCTTCATTGAAGACAGTGAGTTAAATGTACCATCATCCAATATGACGACGCTATGCTTAAGCATAAAACCCAATGGATCACCCACTTCAAAAATCCTCTTCAATTCGTCAACATCAAACGTAGAAACATCAACCCTATAACCGCAGATCTCTAGCTCGTAAAACCTCTCTGAAGGTTTTACAGTGGTAATAACCAATACATCGATGTCGCTAACTTTTGGAATGAAGTCCTCCGGTCTAGCGGCTGAACCGAAGACAACGATCGATTTAATCTCCCTAAGACCATTCAATAATTTACCCAAATTTTTCAGATGATCATATAGAGCGTTGATAGGGTTTTTAGCGCGCAATTTAAACGCCACCTAAATACGTTTGAGACGTACTGAAACCTTCTACAACATGTCTACGATCGCTGAGCCTCTTCATAGATTTACTGTTAAAAATGAATTCGACAGCGTCCATTCTAGACAACCATAGTGTCTTTTCCAGTAGAAGGTTTCATCTGCTTAAACTTCTCCACAATCCGCGGATGTTTCTCCTCAAGCTCTTTCAGAGACTTATCTACCATCCTATTCAACTCGTCCATGCTCTTGGCCCTCTCAAACATTCTGATGGACTTATCCATCCAATCTATGAGAACTTTATGCTCCTTCAATTCCTCTTCAAGCCTCTTCATCTCCTCCCTAGCCTTGCTATACCTCTCAACAAGGTCGTTTAAATTCTTCTTGAGGATGGAAATGTACGCTTTTATGGTTTTATCCTCTTCACCCATTATACCACTCAGCCCAATAAAAATGGTTTCAATTCAAACAATTAACTTTATCTAGCTGAAAGACTTCAAATATCGACTCTTTCCGACGAAGCTTTCAACAGCTTATCTAAGCTAGATGGGGAAATCACCAATTAAACTTTTATCTGGAAGCCGCTTACTACCAATATGTTTCAACCTTGCCTCCGAATGCTGAGAAGGTTTTAGAAACTTCAGCCGTGATCCTCTTAATAGTGCTTTCAAGCTACGCTTACGTCACACTCTTAGGCGGTTTACCCTACGACCTGCTGATGGATATGTGTCAGCTTTCAAAACGTAACTTTGAAGCGTTGAAATACGCCTGGGTTTCAGAGGGGCTTGGCAAGCCAAACGATAAGCTAGCCTTCACAGTGATTTATGCACTTCCGGCTTTCTTAAACCTCTTAGGGGCTAGTTTAAATACCATTTGCCTAATGCTTCTATCAATCCTGTGGATTTTAGGCGGAGGCTCCATGTACCTACTGGCTAAGAGGCTTTCTAGAAGCAGTTTAACCGGTTTAACATCCATGTTCATATACCTTGGGGCTACTGCGGCTTTAAGAGGGCTATGGTGTGGTTTGGATGTCTCAGCCCTATACGTTTTAACGCCTCTAGTCCTCTTAACGGTGGATTGGGCATATGAGAGGAGAAACGTATCATACGGATTCTATACGGCTTTAGCGTCCACCCTACTTTCAGGAGCTTTAGCTAAACTCAACAATTTAGCGGTTTTAGCACTCACAGTCCTAGCCTACTTTACCGTTAAAACACGTGGGAGAACCGTAGATTTGAAGTGGGTGGCGATGTTTTTAACCGTAGCTGGAGCCTCATGGCTTATGATGAATATCTGGTGGATAGCCATACCCCCGGGTTTAAGCGTTAAAGACTTCAACCCTCTATGTTTAATAGTCTTTCCCATAACTGCTCTAACATTCCTAACATCAATTAAGATAGAGAAGATGAATACTGTACAGGCTTTAATGGCAATGGCTTCTGTGATCCTCTTAATGGATCCGCGTGAAGCTGTATCATCAAACCTTACACCTGAGGTTTTAGCAGTCGTCTCCACAGCCATATCCATCATGACTACAATAGG
The DNA here is from genome assembly GCA_938082915.1 of uncultured archaeon. GTDB lineage: Archaea > Thermoproteota > CALKCG01 > B24 > B24 > DTBU01. The sequence goes on from CALKCG010000112.1 coordinate 4,338, forward strand.
CTTCAAGAGGTTCGCGGAGAAGCTCGGCGATTACATATCGATTTCCCTCGTCGTAGAAGGGAATGGTGTTAAAGAGTACGATCTAGTTAAACCATTCACATTCCTAGCGGTCATCGGGATCGTCGTTTACCAGGGTTTAACGGTTCCGCTTTCATGGTCGAGCGGTTTAAACATCCCAGACTACTACATGGAGTTGAAACGTTTAACCGATGGAGATCATAGGGTTTTAACCATGCCTGTCACGGAGGGGGGAGTATACTACATTTGGAGCGATAGGGAATACGAAGAACCAGTTGAAGACCTAATCTTAGATAAACCGATCGTCCACGACCAAGAATTCACAGTTTTAAACAATTTAACTGGTAAAACGGGGTTCTGGAAGATCCTAGCCGCTTTAAACGTCAGATTCATAATACTCCACCATGACATCGACTTGGAGAAGACATCGACTTTAAACCCGTGGCTGATAGAGAAGAAGTTCAACTATAGCTTCATAGTAAGTCCAAGCCTAGCCAACGGAGTGATTAACATATCTTCTGAAACAGTTAAACCCCTACTTGAAGACTTAGGCTTCATCCATCTAATCAACTTCAACCCATACACACACTATGAAGTCGGGGCCAGATACGTGGATATAGAAGAGGGGCAGTCTAAAATTCACTTATACGCGTGTGGAGAAGCTTGGATTAGCGAGCAGACCCATCTAAATCAAACGTTCAGCTTTGCGTATACCCTTCCGACAATATCGAACTGGCTCGACTACAACTACCTAGAGTTTTGGATTAAAGTGAACGGCTCGGATAAGGCTACCATTCAACTCTACGACGTCTACGGAAAATGGGCTCTCTGGAATCTAGATTTGAGGGAGCATATTTGGAACATGGCGGTGATACCGTTGAACGATGCGATTCTGGATACTGGTTTAGATAGGTCGAAAGTGGTTATGGTCGTTTTCTCAATGAATGCTCCTATGGACAGACAAGTGGAGGTTGAGGGAGGTGGTATCTTCCTAGACAGAGGGATCCTAACGGAGTCTAAGCCTTTGGAAATTGTTGGAAAATACTATGGAAAACTCACACTCTATAGGCTTAGAGATGGACTGGAGACGCGGAAGGTCTACGTTGCTGAACGCGTTTTAAAGATTGGTGAAAACCTGTTTGAAGAGCTTCTAAGAGATGAATTCAACCCTAAGAGCAGCGTTTACGTAGATGGGGAGGTTTTAGAAGTTTCCCACGCAGAAGTTGAGTATGTAGAAGTGGGTTCTACACTTTACAGGGTAACTGTCAGCGGTTTTCAGAGAAGGTTTCTACTGGTTTTAAATGAGAGGCATGACCCTGGCTGGACCATATATATTGGACGACCTAATCCAATAGACATGCTGATTAAAGCTGAGCCTCGAAATGTGAGACATGTGAAGGTTAACGGGCTATTTAACGGCTGGTACGTCGAATCTGAAGACGTAGACCGGCTTACGATTACCATAGTTTATAAGCCCCAGCTTCTACTGGATGCGTTCAGAACAGTTTCCACAGTCGTCATAGTTTTATCTCTCATCCTCCTCTTACTAAAAAGGAGGTTTAACAAGATGCTAAAGCATATAAGGATTTACTTGGGAAAAATTTGAGTAGATGCATATGGGTGGAGTTTGCGCCGCCGTATTATGTGGCGGCGTCGGCAGTAGGCTTAGACCTTTAACGTACTACTTCCAGAAGGCTATGATACCTGTGGGATCTAAACAGAAGCCTCTTCTCGAATACATAATTCTACTGTTGAGGAAACATAATGTTGAAAATGTAAATCTTCTATGCGGCTACAAGTATCAGCAGATTGTAAACTACTTCGGTAATGGGGAGAGGTTTAACGTGAAGATAAACTACGTTATTGATAGGAAGGGGTTCAGGGGGACAGGTTGGGCTGTTCTAAACGCTTACGAAGGGGGCTACTTCAAAGACTTTGAAAACGTCCTAATATACTATGGAGATATATTGACGGATATCAACATCAGAGACCTTATAAACTACCATGAAAACTTGAAGTCTACAGCCACTATAGCAGTTTCCAAGGGATATAGACTTCCAGTTGGAGTAGCCTACACGGAGGGTGCAAGAATAGTTAAGTTTGAGGAGAAGCCTCTGATCAATATACCCGTTTGCATGGGGATTTTAATCCTCAGGAAGAATGCATTCGACGTCATGGCTGAAGTCTCTAGAAAATGCATTAATGAAGAGTACGACTTGATGGGTCATCTGATCCCTGAATTAACGGCTAGAAGAGAAAGCGTGTATGCATATGAGACGAATGCTTTATGGTATGATGTAGGTTCAACTGAGAAATATGAAAAACTCGACAATAATTTTGCAGATACACTTTTAGAGTTTTTGGAGGGTTGAAATTCAACCAGACTTCGTAAAACCAACATTCCATAATGCTGATTAAACCTCTACGAGACCATTGAATTGCAACTGTAGCTTAAGGTTTAAGGGTTCGTTCTCTAATCCATAGTGCCAGTTTTCTGAAGGCTTCAGCTCTATGGGAGAACCTATTCTTCTCCTCTCTAGTCATTTCGGCAAATGTCTTACCATCGGACTTCAACGGCTGAAATATCGGGTCAAATCCAAACCCTCCGACACCTCTAGGCTCATACGTTATTAAGCCTTCCACCTTACCGTGAAAAACTTTAACCGGTTTTCCAGGTTCCGCGTATGCTACCATCGATAGAAAGTATGCGTATCTATCGCTCATACCATCCATAAGTTTGAGAACCCCGTTTAAACCTATGGTTTTAAACACGTATGCTGAATATGGACCTGGGAAGCTGTTAAGACTTCTTATGAAAAGCCCAGCATCTTCAACCATCACTTTCAACTTCAAACGCTCAGCCAACTCTCTAGCCGCGTAGGAGGCGATATCTCTTAAATCGTCAGACTGTATCTCAACCTTATCGACATCTAGCATAGTCAATTCTAAACCCAGATTTTCGAAGACGAGTTTAGCTTCTCTAAACTTCTCCTTATTCCTAGTAGCAAAGTATAAGCTCATAACTTCCGCAACCCCTTCATACCAAATAACCCAATTTAAACGTTACCTCAATTTATTGCTTAGCTTAGAGTTGAAGAGATTGAAGCAAGTCTAAAGAGTAGATTGTCTGATCATAGTACCTTGAACCATATGTTAAAGCTATCTGATAGAAGACTTCACTTGAAGTTTCAACCTTTTCAAGCCATCCTTCAACATATACCCGCTCGTCTCTAAAAGCTTGAAGCCTATACTCTTCCACGTATGACACTATACGTTTTACATTGTCCACTTTAAAGCCTTCCATTATTTTCTCAACCTCTATTTCATACGTGGATGGCATGAAGGCGGCTTCAGAATCATCGAGGATGATCGCGGATGCCTTAAACCAGCCCAATCTAACAATACTCCTCAGTTCAATGTATTCATTCACAATTTCCTCGTAGCTTTTAACCGGCTCAAATTCGACTTTAATGGGTCTAGAGCACGGTGGCTTATAAACAGCATATATTAGCTTCCTCTTTTGATGGGCTAGAAACAGTTTATATGGGTAATTTCTAAATTTCCATTTAAGTTTTAAGCAATCTTCAAACTCATTGTGGAGAAGACTCTCCCCATAGAGCGTGCTTAAACAGCCTCTAAGCTCCTCTAGGTTCTCAGATCCATAAATGACGAAGTCTATGTCTGAGAGATTTGGATTATAAAAGCCGAGGAGTAGAGAACCGAAGACTCCGAAGTCCTCCAAGCTTAACGTTGAAGAATCTAGAATAATGCCTAGGATGCTTTCTACGGCTGTTGAAAGCCCGTCTTTTGGAGAATCGATAAGCTTCATCAAGCCATCCCTCGGAAGTTTAACCTCACTTATGAGGCTTACTGGAACACCGGGTAGAAACATGCTTAAAGGCTTGTAGTAAACCCTATATTCTGGGAAGAGCTCATTTACGAGTTTAAACGGTTCATCTCCATAGAGCTTATAGTGGGATGTTGTGCCATACCCCCTTGGAGATCTAGGATTATTGGAACAGTATAGGCTTGATGGGACATATTCAAGGTCGCAAACATATCCGTCTGGTGGATGGGAATATCCCAAGACCCTGAATATTAAGCCGTTTAAGCCTACGATATAGTCTCTATCTCTCAAGTTCATTTCAGTACAGCTTCCTAACTTGGATATACTCACCAGGTCTACCGGAGCCTATTACAACCCTATACCTTTCAATATTGCTTGAAGTAGATACTTCACGCTCTAATAATCCTTGAACTTCGAGTAGATCGCCCTCGTACGCTAAGCCTCTATACGTACTATCCATAACGACGACGTCTCTAGGTCTCATTTCGGGGGGAAGCCTAGATTCTTCATTGACAGCTCGATACTCTGAAACTCTGTATATCGCTGGTCTGAAGAAAGATTCTTCAGCAGATTCAACCATACACCTAAACTTTACAGTTTTTATGGGCATCCTCCGGTAAGTACCATAGACATCTCTTATTTCATCGAACCCTCTAACTGCATTGAAGACGACTTTAAAACCCTTGTAAGAGAGTCTATTCTTCCGAAGTTTATCGAATTCGTTCTCATACACATATCTCATAACATCTTTAGATGTTAATTTGCTTACGGTATTTCTTACTTTTCTGAAGTTTAATCCTCCATAGATGACGACATCGATGTCGGGTTTTACAGATACCATGCCTAAACATAGGGAGCCATGTACACCGAAACTTTTCAAGTCAACGACGGCTTCGGAAGAAATTAACTGAATCCATTCAACAGCTACATCCTCTACTGGAAGACGGTTAGTTTTATTCATAATCCTAGAGAGGGCTTCTCTAGGATTGAAAACGCGTTCCACCGTATCACTGGGGACAGATATTAAAACTTTAGAGTTATATGGGCATTCGTAAATGTACTGCGGGAAATTCCCATCGAAGACTCTTACAATCTCCTGAATATTCTCAGGACTATACAGTTTAACTGGTCTTACGTATGTTTCTCCGTCAAGCTTCCAGATCCACGGCAGAAACTCGATTTTAAAGAGGCTTTTAAAACGCTCTGGTACATACTTTAAATACGCTATGTAACGGTCCTCAGGATGTTCATAACCGAAAACGTAGAAGATGAAGCCGTCCTCGGTTTTAATGATGTCACCATCGATGAGTCTTTTAGACATAGGTTAATCCAAACCTCTGGAATTTTTCAGGAGAATCTAAAAGACCTAAGTTTAATAAAGATTTAACTATTTCACACATCGTTAGGCTTAAAAACGATAAGCGTTCAAACTTATAAAGCGTAGATGTCATTTAAATGGGATACGAACACGAACCGCAATCTTATTTAACAGTGATACGAAATGTAAATAGAAGGTTTAAAACTAGGACCTTAATAATAAAAGCCCTTAAAAGCGGATGTACAAACATAAGAGAAATCTCAAATATTACCAGTGTAAACTATCAGACTGTTTTTAAACATATCAAAAACATGGAGAGGGATGGGATTGTCATTAGACGTAAAGGTAAATCTGTTAAATGACTTCTAACAGATAGAGGGCAGAAAAGCATACTAGCGTACAAAGCTTAGGAGAATATCGCTTGTCAGGTAGTGGGGAGAGGTCGATCCTCCCATCTCCTATAACCAACCCGAAGGCTGGTTACAGGCGTCATTTTAGCAGGTTTAAGCTAACCTTGCGGTTAGCCCGTTTCCAAGCCTTTCGACTTGGAAACACCCTGCACGACCTATCTACTTAGTCTCGCTCACTGGGATTTGTCACGTAACCCTTAAACCGTCCCGAAGGACAGTTAAAGGCACGTAACAATCTCCGTTGAACGAGACCTTTCGACTTTAGACGACACTACCTTTTGACCGGAACTATGGTTTGTAGCTCTTTCTTTTTAAGATTAACTGACTATTTTTCTAGACAAATTAGTCTAATAAACTATAGGCAGGCTGAAATCGTTGAAACTTACGTAATTTAATTGTCTTAG
>CALKCG010000113.1 GCA_938082915.1 uncultured archaeon
ACCTACGCTTGACAAGACTCCTCCTGTTATAAATATAAATTTAACCAATAGAACCCCCTTTAAACAGAGTACTCTAAAGATCTCTTACGAATAGAGACCCTGCGAAACCCCCTTATTTCTTTTATTATCATTTTATGTATAAACTTCTCTTAAGCCCTCTAGCCATATCTTTGACCTTTAACGGGATGTTAATCAAGTTGCTGACTCAGAGTTGATTTTCGTTAAGAAAAATAGGCATTTGAATTAAAGAGCAAGTATCCAGAATCTTAAACGCTGTTTCTAATTCATATCTTGGAAAAATGGTGGAGCGGGAGAAAAGCCGAAATACATATAGGGCTGTTTCCTTCAAATATTCCGAAGAAACGGATTGTTCTCCAATGCGTTTGGCTCTAGTAATTGCATTCTCCACCGCTTTAGTTACTCCCTCAAGGTGTAATACGCCTATGATCGTTAAATAGGTTAAGGGACGATGGGTTTGCAATGACGGGACTATGCTTAAGCTTAGCTTCATACTGGACCCCGAACTCCCCATCGAACCCTGGTCCCCAGATTACTCGATCATGCCATACGAAAAATACCCTAAATTAGCTGGGGGAGACCAATAGTCAAAGCTACGAAATCCATACGTATATCCAATGATATGGGAGATGTGCACATTATTATGGTAGTAGAGTCAGAGCTCATCATCATAGAATATCTTATAAGCGGCTCCCTTGGCCCGGGATACGGCCATCTTTATGGAAAGTTCTGCTCCTGCGTACAGACGGAGGTTAAACTGGCTTGGGCGTTAAGCGATCAAGTACTTGGCATAGGTATCGTGGATGCTGATACTGGGGAGGGAATCGTACGTTGGTATACTGGTAGTTCTGCAATGGCGTGTTCAGTACTGATTGGACGAAGTGTTATTACATCGTCATATGGGCTACGTATGCAATACTGAAACCACTAATTATAGCGGGATAACGAGAGTCTACGTGTGGTAGTCACCGTATACTGAGATTTACGTTTAGCTCTTATTATGGTAAAGTCAGGTCGAATACCGTCTAACAATTTTCGATAAAATATGGTTTTAGGTTGAAAATTAAGCCCTCAAACGAAAAGCTTTTCTTTAGAAAGAGCTTAGTAGAACTATCATTTAGTAGAGTGGTTATTCAAAATGGAGATGAAGCTTTATGCGGTCTTTAAACTACCCGGTTGTGATTGTAAATTTTAAAATATACATTGAGTCAACTGGTAAAAGAGGGCTTGAGCTAGCAAAATTAGCCGAGAAAGCTTCTAAAGAGACCGGTGTATGTATAGCTGTAGCCCCTCAGGCACCCGACATAAGACTGATCGCTGAAAATATAGAAATCCCAGTGTTTGCTCAACATATAGATCCGGTGACTCCAGGTGCGGGAACTGGAGCCATTCTGGCCGAAGCCGTTAAAGAAGCTGGAGCCATGGGAACGCTGATAAATCACAGCGAGAAAAGACTTACTCTAGCAGATATAGATGCATGTATTAAAAGGGCTAGGCAAGTGGGTTTAATAAGTTTAGTATGTACGAACACTCCTGAAGTTACATATGCAACAGCCGCTTTAAACCCAGACGTTATAGCATACGAACCACCCGAGCTTATAGGGACTGGCATACCTGTAAGTAAAGCTAAGCCTGAAGCTGTTACAGAAGCACTGCGGCTCGTTGAGAAGATAAATCCAAACCTTCCGGTTCTATGCGGAGCTGGAATATCAACTGGTGAAGACGTTAAAAGGGCTTTAGAGCTAGGCACCAAGGGGGTTCTCCTAGCCAGCGGCGTAGTCAAGGCTAAAGATCCATATAAGGTTTTAGTAGATATGGCTGAAGCCTGCCTTTAAACGTCGCTTTCGTGAAGATGTCAGTAAACTGATATTTTTTTCACACCTTCTATTTCAAGGATCTTCTTCAATGCTTCTCCAGATGTAGGCCTCTCTAAGACTAGAATAAGCTTGGGTTCTGGCGATAGATCAGGGTCTTCAGCTACAGCCTGTCTTATGCTTATATTTTCAGACGCTACAATTGAAGCGGCTCTAGCAAGGATACCCGGCTTCTCAGAGTCGGCATAAACCTCTATAACTGAAAAGCCCAACTGTTTAGCAACTTCGGAGAGCAGAGGTCCAGACGGTTTAAGAAACATGAATATTTCCCTAAGCTCAGGATCTTTGAGAATTGATATAACGGTCTCCTTTACAACTCTTCTATCGACGTTTAACGCTCTAGCTATTTTCTGGAAGCTCTGCTCTACAGGTCCACAGTATATTTTTCCATCTTTAGAAATCTTGAAGCCAAGCTCTATTATGGTCTTGGCAACCTTAACCCTAGCAGGGTAAGACGTAAATTTCTCAAGCACACGACGCCACATACATTAGATATTCGTACTATTAGAAGCTATAAATAGTGCTATCAGCCGTATACTATAAAATCATATATGATTGGAGTTATAAAAACTTCTATGAAAGCCGCTACGGCAAGTAGAGGCGTAATTGCTTTGAAGAATATTTTCAAACTATGTACGACAGTCGTTTTGACGTGGCTTTCCTTGCCTAAAACGCCGATCCAAGCCTCCCACCCGACGTTTAAACCCAAGGCCGATGCTACTAATACTGAAGGCAGCTCTATGATGCCGTGAGGAAGTATGGATGCTAACGTACCTGCGAATCCGATTGAAGCGAAGCCGTATCTAGCGACCGTGCCGAGTATTAAACCGTTGAAGACTAAGAAGACTATGGGGGGAATTCCTATGAGAAACCCAAGTAGAATCACCAAGAGGCTTTTAATGAAGTTGTTTAGAAATACTAGGACCGCGAGCATTGGAGGAGGGAAAGCGGTTAAAAATCTTGACAGTTCTACTAAACCCTCTATGATTGATATAGCTGAAAGATCTGAAGTAAAACCCATAAAAATGGAGGATATGAATAGAATAGAACTTATTAGAATGCTCGTCCACAATCTACGTTTTTCAACGGAAATTTTTCTGTTCAAGCAATATAGTAATTGTCTCCGGGTAATATTAACGTTATTGATTAATTGGATAGTTCAAGCATAGGGGTCACCTTTTTCAGTAGTTTCAGAATAGATAGGCTTAAATAGTTAAAAGTGAAATAAGAGAATTTGATGTCAGAAGTCTCAGAGAAGTTATTGACAACAGGCGAAGTAGCCAGAAGGCTTCAAGTCAGTAGAAGAACTGTTCAGAGGTGGATTAAAGAAGGGAAACTCAGAGCGTTAAAGTATCCAAGTGGTCATTTCAAAGTCCCTGAAAGTGAGGTTGAGAAAATATGGAAGTCGTTAAAGTAGTAGTTTTCAAGCCCGACGCCGAGCTAGTCGCTAGAATCGGAGGCGTAAATAGGTGCGTCCATAAAAAGTGCTTGGAGGAGGAGCGGTGAAGCTTAAAACGTCACCCTCAGCTCAATCGACCTCAGTGGCCAGAGGGACGTCGACGCGCATAAGCCTGAGGGGAGGGATAGACGTAAACCCTGAAGATTGGAGTGAACTCTACAAGCCCTTCCTCCCATATTGGAGCGAGGTGAAGAAGGCTTACGATGGGATGGGTGAACTTAGTGAACCTAATGGACTTTTTGAACTTCTGAGAAATAAGGGCATAACGTCAGCGCCAGGGGGCTGGAGCTTTGGAAGCATCTGATCGCAACCGGGTCGTTCTTAAACAACACCCTACTCCAGCAAAGTTCACTCGCTCAGTAAATTCACTATGTTCACAGCTCCTACTACTAGCCATTGAGCCTAGGGGGAGGGGGTACTTCTAAAATGCATAGTGAAAACATGGAAATTAATCATAGTGGAAAACGATTATTCCATACAAAGTTTAGAGTGTACCGCCCTAAAGCAAAGAAGGTCGTCCATACGCTTCTCAAGCGCTTCTGTGCGAATTGTCTAAGGGCATACCGGGTCGGGAGAGGCTTCAAGCTCCAGCGTAGCGCATGTAGGAATTGCCCTGTCTTAGAGGCCATAGTGTCTATAGACCCTAAGCTTGAATGGGTTAGACGTGAGCGTGAAAGACTGAAGAAGTGCTCAGCAGCTGTCAGAGGGGTATAAATGAGCGTAGACGTTTCAAAGAAGAGCCCAGTAGATGTTTGGAGTGGCTCCACCGGTCCTCGGGATGAGCGTAAAGCTCCCATAGGGGACCGGCTGAGCTGCCCAGAGTGCGGCTCTACTCGCATATGGCGTTCGGGCTTCAGAAGGCTTAGAGACGGCTCTAAAGCGCAGGTCTACCAATGCGCTGAATGCTATCACAAGTTTACGGATCCGAATTCTAGGAGGAGGGCGTTCATTGGCGATAGTGAGCAGGCTTTAAATATTTCCAGCACCCGCTTCAATAGTGGAGATGAGGACCCAGGTAGAGTGGGCTCTGGGTCTGAGATGGGCGTGGTGGCTCTGATGGAGAAGCCCCTCGAAAGCGAAAAGATGCCTGCGGGGG
>CALKCG010000114.1 GCA_938082915.1 uncultured archaeon
TTAAAAACAAGTGATGTAAATGGATCAAGAAGGCCTCAATGCTATTTTAAAGCCGAACTCTATAGCCATTGTAGGTGCTTCTAGGAGAATTGGAGCTGTTGGAAACCTTATAGTTAGAAATATTCTAGACAGCGGGTTTAAAGGATCAGTGTATCCGGTTAACCCTAATGCGGATGAAATCTATGGGTTGAAGTGTTATCCATCAATAATAGATATTAGAGATAATGTAGACTTGGCTGTTGTAGCAGTGCGATCTAATGTCGTTCCCATGGTTGCTGAAGAAGCTGGTAAAAAGGGCGTTAAAGGGCTTGTAGTGATATCGGCTGGTTTCAGAGAAATCGGTGAAGAGGGCACTAAACTCGAGAAGGAGCTTCTGAGTATATGTAGGAAATATAACATGAGGATGGTTGGTCCAAATTGTCTGGGCGTTATAAACACATCGGTTCCAATGAATGTAACATTCGCTTATTCTAAGCCATTGCCAGGTAAAATAGCACTACTGTCTCAAAGTGGAGCTTTATGTTCAGCTATACTTGACTGGGCTCCTAAAGAGGGATTAGGCTTCAGCGTAGTCGTAAGCTTGGGTAATAGTGCAGACCTTGACATTATCGATTTTATAGATGCATTAAGAGACGATGATAATACTAAAGTTATAGCTTGCTACATAGAGGGAGTTTCAGATGGAGCTAGGTTTATAGAAGCCGCTAGAGAAACATCGAGGAAAAAGCCCATAATCGTACTTAAAGCTGGTTTAACTAGTATGGGTGTTAGAGCGGTTTCATCACATACAGGCTCCATAGCGGGTAGTGCCGTAGCGTATTCAATAGCATTTAAAAAGGCTGGTGTTATTCACGTAGAGTCTATTGAAGAGTTATTCAATAATTCTAGAGCATTCGCATTTCAACCTATTCCTAACGGCAGGAATGTAGCCATATTGACGAATGCTGGTGGACCAGGTATAGTCGCTACAGATTTTTGTGAAAAATTCGGTTTGATGTTAGCATGGTTGTCTTATGAAACGATAGATGGACTTAGAGCATTTCTTCCAGAGCAGGCTTCCATAATAAATCCGGTTGATGTACTTGGAGATGCTACGGCTGAAAGATATGAGCAGGCTCTACGACTTCTTCTCAAAGATCAAGGGGTAGATGCTGCAGTAGTTATTCTAACTCCTCAAGCGGTTACAGAGCCTACTGAGACTGCTAAAGCTTTAGTTAAAGTTCGTAATGAGCACCCAGACAAGCCAATTCTAGCTGTTTTTATGGGTGGCGATTCCTTAGGTGAAGCCATTAATATTCTTAAAAGCAACTACATACCAGTTTATGAGTTCCCAGAAGATGCTATTAAAACATTTAAAAACATGGTTGACTACGCTGAAAACCTTAGGGCAAAGTATAAGGAAGAATCATCGGAGTTTGAGAGAAACATAAGCCTTGTACGGAGAGTTATAGAGAGGGCTAAAGTTGAAGGTAGAACCGTTCTGCTCAGCCATGAGGCTAAAACAGTTGTAAAAGCATACGGTTTAAATGTTCCTAGATCTGGTTTTGCTCAAAACCTTAGACAGGCTTTAAGCATCGCTAATAGTATTGGTTATCCTGTTGCTTTGAAGATAGTTTCTCCGCATATATTGCATAAGACTGATGTGGGAGGGATCGTTTTAAACGTAAAGTCGGACTATGAGCTGGAAAGCGCTTACGATTCCATGATGCGAAATGTTGCTACTCTGCTGCCTCAAGCGCGTATATATGGCGTTGAAGTTCAAGAAATGGTTCCTTCAGGTAAGGAGGTTATAGTAGGTGTGCATAGAGACCTTCAGTTTGGGCCTTTAATTATGTTTGGACTCGGAGGTATATACGTCAATTTAATAAGAGACGTTAGCTTTAGATTGGCCCCCCTCAGCCGTAGGGAGGCTTACAATATGGTAATGGAGACGAAGGCTTACAGTCTTTTAAGGGGATTTAGAGGTGAAACGCCTTCGGATATAGAGTCTGTTGTAGATGCGTTGCTAAGAGTGTCAAGGCTTGCATTGGACTTTAGAGAGGTTGCTGAGTTAGATATTAACCCGTTAATAGTTTATGAAAGAGGGAAAAATTCTTTAGCTTTAGATGTTAAGATAACCTTATCGTATATCTAGGTGGGTGGTGTGAAGGGTTGAATAAAAAACCTTTAGGTTTATATGTAGCATCAACTGGGGGAGAGAGCTTCGGTAAAACCGCTATATGCATAGGGCTTTCTCTACTCTTCAAAGAGCGGGGGCTTAAAGTCGGGTTTTTTAAACCCTTAGGTTGGAGCAATTTCCTCTATAAAAATATTAGAACGGATGAGGATGCTGCTTTAATGAAAGAATTATTGAACCTCGAAGAAGATATTCAAACGATTTCACCCATAATTTTAAGTTACTTTTACCTTGAAAAGCTTAACTCCATGGATAGAAGCGTGATTTTTGAAACCATAGAGGAAAGCTTCGAGAGGGTTTCTGAAGATAAGGATATTGTGCTTGTAGAGGCTTTACATGAACTATCCTCTGGCAAATCTGCGGAGCTTTCGACTATTGAAATAGCCAGTCGCTTAGGTTTAAGTATGCTTCTAGTATCGTCTGTTCAAAGAGATTACGTGATAGATGAGATAATATTTGATAAGTCGTATATCGTTGAAAGGAATCTACAATTTCTCGGACTTATAATGAATAGTGTTTCCGTGGGAGATTTAGATAGGGTTAAACAGGTGTATATCCCGATTCTTGA
>CALKCG010000115.1 GCA_938082915.1 uncultured archaeon
ATTCACGCATTTTCTGTGCATACTGCGGTAATACTATTTCCGGTTCGAGTAGTTCTGGAATCCATCTTTTCTCCCATTCTACTACGGCGTATCCTCGATAACCTCCTTTCACCAACATCTTAAGCATCTCTCTTATTGGAACGTCTCCTTCGCCGAGCAACACGTATTTTACTCTACCGTCTTCTATAATGGAATCTTTAACGTGGATGCTAACAGTGTACTGGGCTATGTTTTTGTAGGTTTCCTCCGGCTTCTCCCCTCGTATACGGTATGGATGATGTAAATCCCATAGTATGCGTATACGTCTATGGTTAACCTCTCTCATAAGACGAGTGCAGAGAGACGTATCAATCCAGTCGTCATGCGTCTCCAGTGCCAGAGTTACACCGTAATCTTCAGCTTCATCTCCTATCTCCCGTAAATTCTGCACGATTATCGGCATTATAGTTTCAATAGTATAGCCGCTAGGTATTCTACCACCGTATATGCGAACAACCCAAGCGCTCAAATCGGCGGCAAGCATCATATTACGCCTGGTTTCATCAAACTGCCTTCTCTTTTCGTCTGGATCTACAACGGCAAATCGAGCGGATATGGATATCCCCGAGACTGAAACGCCATAATCAGCTAGAAGCTTCTTCGTTCTACTTAACTCTGTTGTGAACTCTGGACGCTTAGTTATATCTAAATCTTCGAGTAAGCCGCGAAGCTCAATGCCTTCATAACCCATTTCGGCAGCACTCTTGACTATCTTGTGCAAATCCCACTGAGGGCATCCTAAAGTACTGAACGATAGCTTTAACACCATACTCTCTTCCACTAATTAATCATTTTAAACCATGGAAAATATTTAAACGTTCTCTTATCCTGGAATTAACGCATACCTCGAACATACGTTGTTGAGGCTGCAATCCTACAAGTTGATAATTCTGAGTCACATGTCTTTAATAGACATACATCATGTAACTCTCTCCTTAATTGTGGAGGACGTGTCTAGGGTATGGATATTGCCAAGTCGAAGTGTATAAGAGAAGTCTGTCAACCTCTGTATTTAATCCAGGTTCTTTACTGTGCTTAGGATCTACGGCTTCAACCGTTATAAGCCATCTACTCCTATCTGAGTCATACGCTATGCTCATGTAGCTGTGTATTGGATACTCAGGGTGCTCGTAAACGGAACCCACCTTCCACTCTGCTTTGAAAATACTTTCAAGGTTAACCCTCCTGTAATCTATTACATACGAAGCTACGTGTTTGGTTAGAGCTGCACCTTTAACAACGCAGAGTGTTTCAGCTCCTATAAATATGGGGCCTGAGCATCCAGCCATTATCGAGCCACTTAGGAGGAAGTACTTGGGCTGAACATCTCCATCAATCTTTAAAACTCCGAGTTTAACCCAGTTAAATCCGTCGCTGCTTAAGGCCAGAGCCATGTTAACCTCACCTTCGCCAGCTTTTCTAGCCTTGTATAGGGCGAAGTATCTACCATCTACTATATCTATCGTAGCATCCCTAGCCTCTCCACTATCGTAGTCTCTATCGCATTTAAGCACAAACCCCTCCCCTTTCCAAGGACCGGCGGGGTCTTCCGCAGTCATAAGGTATGTCTGCCACTTTGATTCGTAGACCCTCCCCTCCCTACCTGCGACGTTCTCACCAGCCACATCTACAGATAGATAAAGCATATACCTACCTGTTAATGGATCTCTAAGAATCTGAGATCCTTCAATACTTTGAACAATTGCTCCAACCACTTCGCTAAGCTCCTCCTTACTCATAGAGTAAACTAAGCTATAGTCCTCCGCATTACTAGACCTGTATATTTCGAAACCATAGCCTCGTTTAACAGGTCCCATCCTAGGTCTGCTGGTTAGCCAGTACTCACCTGTCTCAGAGTCGATTAGAAGCTTACCAGCTCCACACCAGGAACCCGGTTCAAAGTTTGGAGGGTTTAAGACGACTCTTCTAAACCTCCTCTTGGAGAAGATGAGCTGAGGAGGATACGCACCATACCACAAACAAAGCCACCCAACTCAGTTCTTACTAAAGGGTTCTATATAGAATTTTATCAACCTGTTAGCCACCGTCAACTATTTAAAAATTACACCCATGCAAAACAATACATGGCTTCTCGAGTTTATGAGCTGAGAGGTTTTCACTCCGATACAACTCCTCTTAGTACATTTGCAAGCTCTATGGAAGTCCAAAGGTCGATATCAACGTGAGAATTAATAGAAGACAGACCATCGCTATGTCTTAAGGACATCCACAGAAGATTGAAGAGAAATGCATTTATAATTATAGTTTTAACGCCCTGGGCGGGATTTGAACCCGCGTCCAGCGGGCGACAGCCGCTGATGCTAGGCCGGGCTACACCACCAGGGCTTATCTGTCACTATTTTAGTGTTTCACTCCGATTTTAAGTTTTTCCTTTAAGATATTTCAACGTTTTATGGTTGAGCTTAAATGTTGTAAAGGTTAAATTTAACAGGTTTCTATGCGGTATTTCTTTTTATGAGTCTTGAAGATTTGGCGTTTAAATTTAACCAGTACGGTGGTACTGTTAACCTTCAATCGCGCAATGGCTCCATATTGGTTTCAGAGTACGGTGGAAGGGTTATAGGGATTTCTGTCGGCGGCTCTCTCAACCTCTTATGGGTTAATCCAAACCTTGAAACAGTCCTCGAAAATAGGGGTTTCAACGTAGGTGGGCTTAGAGTTTGGATATCGCCTGAGAGAAACTTCTTCTACAAGAATCCGGACGCTTTTGAAGGATGGTTCTGCCCGGCTGAGCTAGACCCTGGAAACTTTAAAATAGTAAATTTTGCAAAGTCTTCAGCTGCCCTAGAGTCTAAGTTTAAGCTTAGAGATCTATTGAACAATGAATTGCTCAGCGTAGCTATCGTAAGAGATATAGTGCTTGAAGACTGGGAGGATGGTGGTTTAGCTATTCACGTCAGAGAATCTTTAAATGCTTCAGGCTTTCATAAGAGTAGAGTGGGTTTATGGGCTTTGGCCCAAGTCTACCCTGGGCGTAGAAGCACTGGAACAGTCGCAGTACCCGTTAAACGGAAGGCTGAACCCATACACTACTTCGGTCTCATACCGAAGGATAGGTTGAAAGCGACAGACTATCATATAGCTTTCCTAATAGATGGAAACCATATTTGTAAGCTTGGAGTTAAACCCGAAGACCTTAGATTTAAAGGCTATGCCTCTATAGGTTACTTTGCTGAAGCGCCTTGGAGCGACGGAGATGCCTTTATCATAATAATGGAAACGTGTTGTGCACCTAGGTTTCAAGCGGAATGTTTAGATGTGGCTAAAGCAGACCCAGAAGGAGCTAAAGCCGCTGTTCAATCTTATAATTCCGGTCCAAACGCTGAATGGCTTAAATTTGGTGAAATAGAGCTTCAGTTTCCGGCATCGACTTTAATCAATGGACTACAGTTTTCAACAGTCTCCTATACTGTTAAAGCCTACGTAGGAAGTTTAGAGAAAATCTTGGAAAAATTTAGAGAGGTCTTAAAGTCACCAGATATCTATCCATTCCAATAGTATTCATATCTATTTTTCAAATTCTTCTAATGATTCAGCTTAAAATTCTTTTGAATGCTTAGAACGTTTACCCATTCATATTGTTAACGGTTTTCCAATCAAGCACTAAAACATTCGATGTTCTACTTTTTGAGAACGCAATTCATTTAATAAACGGTGGAAAGCGGTTCTAAACTGATTGCTGTAAAGCTAAAATTTTAAAGCCCTAGAAACCTAGTATGCTTGAGAGAAGAATATTGGAAACCCTACTCCTTACGGATGAGGAAGTGGGAAGGCTTCTTTCAATAGATGAAGTTATGAAAGTTGTTGAACAAGCATTTGCCGAGAAAAGTCTTGGGAAAGTGCAGATGCCGGCTAAAACCTACCTGTTCTATCATAAGTATAACGGTGACTTGAGAGTTATGCCAGCATACCTTGAAAGCTACGATATTTCATCTGTTAAAATTGTTAATTCGCATCCAGAGAATAGAGTGAAATATGGTCTACCGACTGTAATGGCTGTTGTAGTTCTTGTCGACCCTAGAAATGGATTCCCCCTAGCCATAATGGGCGGTAAAGTCTTAACAGATATTAGAACTGGTGCAGCTGGAGGTATTGCTGCAAAATATCTCGCAAGGAAGAATTCGAGAATCGTAGGTCTTGTGGGAGCTGGAGCACAGGCTAGAACTCAACTGTCTGCGCTTCTTGAAATATACGGGAAATTCGATGAGGTTAGAGTTTGGGGGCTTCATGGGACTGCTGAAGAGTTCGCCGTTGAAATGCAATCTAAATACGGTGATAAATGTAAAATGATCCCTGTTAAAACTGTGAAAGAGGCTGTTGAAGGTGCTGATATCGTTGTAACAGCAACACCTTCAAGGCAACCTCTAGTAATGGAAAATATGATTTCCCCAGGTATGCACTTTAACTGTATAGGGGCAGATGCCCCTGGAAAGGAGGAGCTAGACCCAGCCATTCTTAGGAAAGCTAAAATTGTTGTCGACGATTTAACGCAGGCCTCCCATGGTGGAGAGATAAACGTTCCCCTGAGCCGTGGACTGATTAGAATAGATGATGTTTGGGCTGAAATAGGCGAGATAATTGCCGGATTGAAGAAGGGACGCGAAACACCTGATGAGATAACAATTTTCTCCTCAACTGGATTGGCTGTTCAGGACGCTGTAGCTGCAAAAATCGCTTACGATAAGGCTTTAAAGAAAGGTGTTGGGAGGTTCATTAAAATAGTATGAGCTGTGTCTTTCATATGAAAGATGAAAGTCGTAGTTTAACTGGAATCAAACTATGGATAGGATGCTTTCACATACGATTCTAGCAGTATCGTAACCTAGGGAATTCACCTCTCCATAAGGGGGTTCGGAAGAATCATTCAGCCATGGCGGTTCCTCATCCCACTCACACATCGGTATTATATAGCCTATTTCATCGTTAGCTAAACCTACAATGAACTTGTACTTTCCACGCATATTGTGGCGTATTATAGGTTCAAACGGCGCCTCCGGAAAGTCTGCACCTGGAAGTCTGACAAGCCCTCCATTTACAAGCTCAGGATATATTTCACCTGGGATTAGGGCTATTTGAACAGGTCCTATGTTTAAAACACCAACCTCACTTAGAATGTCTTCACCTAAAACAGTTTTCACGTATCCAAATTCAGGAGTATTCAAATAACCCGTTCTAACGTCAACCTCTCCACCAGTGTATAGGGGACGATTTAAAACACCAGTCCCTGCTAATATTCTGAAAAGCCTGTTCCTAAGAGGTACAAATATACTTTTAAATTTCACGTTGATTGAAGTACTCTTAACCTCTTCCGCCCGCTCAAAGACCTCCAAAGCTATATCTGCCACCCTTAAACCTAAGACCTCCATCTCTCTGAAGGTTTTATGCTCAACTTCTCCACCCATTTCCGAGTCTATTAGAGGCTTCTCAAGATGCAATGGGGAGAGTAGCCCTCCTATGGCTCCGTTAACATACACGGCTCCTCCACCTGCTTCTCTCTCAATTTTATCACATATTACGCCTGGGAAATCTGCTGTTATCAGTCTGTTAGACTCCCCTAAGGTCTCGGGGTGATTACTCCACTGTATAAGTGTAAAAATACCTTCGCCAGTTAAATCGACGGCCCGTAAAATATTCAACGTCGGGTCTTTAACTATCGGCGGTCTTCCATCTCCCTGCATATCCATAAGTTCTTCACGTTCGTCCGCGGCTGCGAATAAACGTACCAGCTTCATGTTTCCTAAGGCTCTATCTATGCATAGGCGGATTCTGCTGATAAGTAGGCTCATATAATCTGGGTCTACCCCACTTGTAAAGACGTCGGGGCCCCATAATCCAAGTGTATCCGGTCCGTTGTGGTTATGCGTTGAAGCTATTGTGAGTGCTGTATCCTCAAATTCCCTTCTAAGCTTTAGAACATGCGGCTCATAGAATAACCCTATGAGGTCTAAGGATACTAGGACTACCGTGGTTTTTCCATCGCTTAAAGACAAGCATCTAGCCCAAAGCCTATCGTGGACGCCCTCCGCTGTTCTATTTCTACCGAAGCCTGCTAAGTAGACCTCTCTATCCAAGCTTGGTGTAATGTCTTCTTTCGAGAAGCCTGCTAGAAAACTCATAACCATTCAACGTGATTCTATCTAATCATGTCGTGTATATTAAATATAGTTGCTTTGAAGGGCTATCTTTAAATATTAGGCTTACCTAACATTTTCAGAAAAACGTTAAGCTACGTAGAGGCGACGTACTGTGGGTTTCAGAGAAGTACTAGTCGAACTTCTGGAGTTTATAATTGAGAACAACGGTAGGCTAAATCTAGATGAAGCTTCTAGAAAACTTAATAAACCGAGAGAAGAACTGGTTAAAATCTTAGACGAAGCTTTAAGCAAAGGTTTAATCCGTAAAATCGATGAACGATTTAAACTTACCGATTTAGGTGAGCGTCTTTTAGAATCTCATAGAGAGGAACACATCCATAGAATGGTGCACAACTACGTAGAAGAAACAGCCCCAGATAGAGTCCGCAATTGGAGTGCTCACTGGCGTTTTAGACACGGATTTAACGTAGAAGACTTAAGCGTAATGAGGAGCGACCTTAAAGCAATCCAAACAAGAGTGGAGGAGCTTACCCCGTTGAATACTCTATCCGAAGGTGAACGGGGTAGAATAATCTACATATATGGAGGTAGAGGGCTCGTAAGGCGGCTGACCGATATGGGTTTAACTCCAGGCGTTGAAGTTGTAGTTCTAAGAAAAGCTTTCCTAAACGGGCCGGTTGAGATAAGTGTTAGAGGTGCAAACCTAGCCTTAGGCTACGGTGTAGCTAAAAGGATCTTCATTAAGAGGGTTTCATAGCATGTCTAAGCCTAAAACCACCATAAGAATAGCTTTAGCCGCCAACGCTAATACGGGTAAATCCACCTTCTTCAATCAAGTAACTGGGGCCTCTCAACATGTTGGAAATTGGCCAGGAAAAACGGTTGAAAAGGTAGAGGGGTTTATTAAATTAGGTCCGTATGACGTACATATCTTAGACCTCCCAGGTACATATTCGCTCTCGGCTTACAGTGAAGAAGAGATGATAGCTAGAGAATACATAGCTGTCCATAAGCCTGATGTAGTATTGAATATAATCGATGCATCTGCTATTGAGAGAAACCTCTACTTAACGGTACAGCTTTTAGAGCTTGAAGCCCCCCTAGTCGTAGCTTTAAACATGGTCGATATCGCAGCTAAGAAAGGGTTTAAAATTAACATTGAGCGTTTTTCTGAAATTTTAGGGGTTCCAGTCATACCAATGGTTGCAATATCTGGTCGAGGCGTTAGTGAAGCATTGGGTAAAGCTGTTGAAGTAGCGCTTGGCAAGATCAAGACTTCCCCTATCAGAGTCGTATATGGTTTAGAAGTGGAGAAAGCATTATCAAAACTAGCTGATGAATTACAGGAGAGGCTTCCCAATTTATGTAAGCTGTATCCTGCCAGATGGTTGGCTATTAAAATCCTGGAGGAGGATGAAGATACTTTAAGGAAAGTTGCCAGTGAGCCGGGGGGATCCGAAGTAATCAAACTATCTGAAAAGATCGTTAAAGAGCTTGAGGCAATCCATGGAGAACCAATTCAAGTGATCATAGCTTCAGAACGGTACACGTTCATAAACCGTATAGTTAAAGAGATTTTAACAGTTAAGAAAGAGCCTCTGCTAACGTTTGAAGAACGCTTAGACCTATTAACTACTCACATGATCTGGGGTTACCTCATATTGGCAGTATTAATGTCTTCAGTCTTCGCCTCAATCTTCATAGTCGGAGGCTTCCTAAGTAGTCTCATAGAGCATTACATTTCCATTCTCACGAGCCCTTTAATGCTCGAATATCCGGGTTTTATCCGTGGACTTATAGATGGTCTAATAGCAGGAGTAGTTTTAATAATTCCCTACGTAATACCGTTCTACCTCATACTATTCTTCCTGGAGAATTCCGGCTATCTTCCAAGAGCGGCCTTCCTCTTAGATGTCCTTATGCATAAAATCGGTCTCCACGGTAAAGCATTCATCCCACTCCTCCTCGGATACGGTTGTAACGTTCCAGCGTGTTTAGGATGTAGGATAATGGAGACCAGCAGGGAGAAGCTCATACTGGGTTTGATGATTACAATGGTTCCCTGCGCAGCTAGAACAATAGTTATTTTAAGTCTAGTCGGGAAATACCTAGGTATACACGCGGCTCTTATGATATACGTGTTAGATCTTGTAGTAGTGTTCACCATAGGGAGAATAGCGAGCGCAGTTTTACCAGGTGGTCCTATTGGTTTAATAATGGAGATACCTCCCTATAGAATGCCTAGTTTAAAAGTGATAGCTGTTGAAACTTATGTTAGAGTTAAAGAATTCATAGTTGTGGCTTTTCCACTCCTCATAGTTGGAAGCGGCTTTGTAGGTTTATTAAACGACTTAAATTTGCTGAGGGGACTATCAAACATTCTCAGTCCGGCTTTAAACCTACTTGGGCTACCTGGTGTAACGGGTATACCTTTAATCTTCGGAATCCTACGTAAAGAACTTACAATAGCTATGCTTGCTGAAGCCGCGGGAACTGCAAACTTCAACACAGTTTTAACACCCAGGCAGATGGTAGTTTTCAGCATATTTACAGTACTCTACATACCTTGCGCAGCTACGATAGTAGCAATGTTTAAAGAATATGGCTTCACTAAAACGATTCTAATAACGTTAACTAACATGGTTGTCGCCATAACTGTATCGGCCTTAGCGAACACAATCTTAGCATCTATGGGTGTAGTTTAAGATGGCTATCTTACCTCTTCAAGTAATATTACTTTTCGCTGCAGAAGTTTCTAAAGGATTCGAGTAGCTTAGGGCTTTCAGGGTGTTTCTGAATAAACTCTATGAAATTTGAAAGCCTTTTCATAGTTTCATGGTGAATATGATGCTCTATTTTACAAGCATCTTCTTCAGCTATTTCCTCGCTTACACCTAGAAGCTGGAGAAACCTTTTAAGAATATCATGCCTTCTCATTACTTTCACCGCTTCAGTTTCACCTTCAACGGTAAGTCGTATGTTCCTCTCATAAGGTTTATATGTGACAAGCCCTCTATCTGCAAGCTTCTGAACCATCTCCGTAGCTGTAGGAGCTTTAACCTTTAAAGCTGAAGATATATCGGAAATTCTAACGCGTCGTTTCCTCTTGGCAAGTAAATATATTACTTCAAGGTAATTTTCCATAGCCTCAGTAGACACTAGACCAATCCTCATTAAATTTAGTTATTAGCTTAGATAAAAGGGTTTCAATCTTTAGAGGCTGTTAAAAAATAAAATGGAAATGCGTTCAGGCTTCTCTTTACTCGAATTCTATGGTTGCAGGCGGTTTATCCGTTATATCGTAAAGAACTCTAGCAACTTCCGGAATTTCATCGATTATCCTATCTCTAACCTTCTCAAGTCTACCCCAGTCTAATTTAACGTATTTTGCGATCATGGCATCTTCAGATTCAACCACTCGTAAAGCTACCATATACCCATATTTCCTAGATCCATTCTTTGAAAGACCTGTAGCCTTCCCTTCGAGGAGGACTGGAAAGGCTTGGAAGCACTTTATATCCGTAAGCTCTTCATCAACTATTAACGTAGCTCTCTTAATTATATCCAACTTTTCCCTAGTAACTTCACCTACGATTCTTATCGATAAGCCTGGACCTGGGAAGGGCCTTCTGTAAACCACCTCATCTGGTAGCTTCAAAACTTTAGCCAATTCTCTAACTTGGTTTTTGTAGAGTTCTTTAAGAGGTTCAAGAACTTTGAAACCGTAACGTTCAAGCGGGTTTATACCTATCTGCTCTAAAACGTTGTGCTGAGTCTTCACCCCGCCTTTCGTTTCAACAACATCCGCAGCTATAGTTCCCTGTAAGACTATTTCAGCTTTAAGACTTTTAGCTATTCTTGAAAAGACTCTGTAGAAGGTTTCTCTGAAAACCTTCCTTTTCTCTTCAGCATCTCTAATACCCTCCAAAGCAGCTATAAACTCGTTCTGAACATCGTAAACTTCAACTTTAAGACCCAGTTTTGAGAAAATTTCTACAATTCTTTTAGATTCCCCTATTCTCATAAACCCATCTTCAAGGAATACTGCTTTTAAACGGTCACCTATGGCTTTAAAACCTAAAACTGTCGTTACAGAGCTGTCGACCCCTCCTGAAAGAGCTGTTATCGCATTCCCCGCGATCTCTCTTCTAAGCCAATCAACCTTCTCCTCTATGAACTTAGCTGGATCAAACTGATCCATGTTTTCGCCCTATATATGTGAAAGATGTAGCGATTAATCAATATTTTCTACAAGTTTACTGTAATACTAGTCTTCCACTACTTGACTTTAGGTATTAAGCATAGAAACCTAAGGGTTTTATCTCCATCATTTATGATACTGTGTTCAATATTGGGCGGTATCAGAATAGCGTAACCCTCCTTAATCCTATGACTCTTCCCACCGCAGACTATAACCCCCTCTCCCTTCAGTATGAATATTTCATGCTCCCAATTATGGCTGTGTAGCGGAGTATTCCCATTGGGCCCTATTTCAAACATTCTCATCGCGAAGTTTGGAGCGGCGTGTTCCCACGATATCAACCATCTAACCCAAGCATTTCTACTATTCTGTTCCGTAACAGGCTCCCTCTTAACGTCGAGATAGTGGACTATTCTAAATTCGCCACTCATATTTTCAAAAATCGTGGAAGGGTTCTTATAAGATTGAGCTGGTGAATTTCTGATAAATCCACTAAGTTTTAAACTTAAATTCGATACCGGTCTGAATAAGTATTGGTTTTCATGGGTAAACTTGCAATTCTCGGCGGTACACCTGTTAGAAGCAAACCCCTACCAACAGTAAACGATAAATCCGGTAGAAACATAGGCAGAGAAGAGCTTGAGCTTCTCAAGTCCGTTGTCGAATCTGGAAGATTATTCAGATACTCTGGAAAAATGGTCAGTAGTTTTGAAGAAGAATTCGCTAAATTCATAGGTGTCAAATACGCTATTGCATCTACATCTGGAACGGCGGCATTACATATAGCCACTGGGGCTGCGGGTCTTGGACCTGGTATGGAGGTCTTAACAAGCCCAATAACTGATGCTGGAACTATAATAGCAGTACTGGGTCAAAATGCCATACCTGTCTTCGCGGACATAGACCCGGACACGTACAATATATCGCCCGAAGACGTTAAAAGAAGGATTTCAGATAAGACCAAGGCTATAATAGCTGTCCACTTATTCGGTCTACCAGCAGACATGGACCCAATTATCGAGCTCGCAGAGGAGAAAGACTTAATCGTGATAGAGGATTGTGCTCAAGCTTACCTAGCCGAATACAAGGGCAAACTTGTGGGAGCAATCGGAGATTTGGGATGCTTCAGCCTCCAACAATCTAAGCACATGTTTACTGGAGATGGTGGTATAACCATTACAAACGATGAAGAGCTCGCTAAGAGGGCTAAGTTTTTCATGGATAAGGGTTGGGATAGAAGCTTAGGTCTTCCAAGAGCCTATGTCATGCTCGGCTTCAACTATAGGATGACTGAGCTTCAAGGAGCGGTTGCACGTGCACAGCTTAAGAAAGTCAAGTGGGTTGTTGAAAGGCGTAGAACAGTAGCTGAATCTCTAACGAAAAGGCTTAGTGAAATCGAGGGGATTTACCCTCCTAAGGTTCCAAAGGGATGTAAACACAGCTACTGGCTCTACCCTCTTAAAGTAGAACTTTCCATGTTCAATGCCTCCTTAAGTGATATAGCCAAAGCCATAACGGCTGAGGGAATACCAGCTGGAATAGGTTACATAGGTAAGCCCATATACATGGCCCCGCTATTCGTGGAGAAGAGGGGGTATGGTGGCTCGAAGTGCCCTTGGATGTGCCCACTATACGGTAAAAACATAAACTACGGTGAAGGATTATGTCCCAAAGCCGAAGAAGTCTTAAACATGCTTTTAACGTTGCCATGCAATGAATACTTCATGGAAG
>CALKCG010000116.1 GCA_938082915.1 uncultured archaeon
CCGTACGTATTCATCTTGAGGACTCCTTCATCTGAGCTGGGCATTCTATCGCCGCTCAACTAAACCATAACATCAGAACTTCAAAAGAGGGGGAAGCAACTAAACAGTTTAAACCTCAACATTCGAGGAATTTACAGAACCATGAGTAGGAAGATTTATTGGGAAGAGTGACTGAAGAAATTTAGGTGATTTAAGTTTGAGCGATACTGAAATCCCACCAGCGGTTCAAGAGCAACTCGTCAGATTTCAGCAGATTCAGCAGACTCTTCAAGCGGTAGTAGCTCAGAGGCAGCAGGTTGAGATGGAGCTTATGGGTGTTGAAAAAGCCTTAGAGGAGCTTGAGAAAATCGATAATAACACGGTGGTCTACAAGTCTATTGGAAGCCTTCTCATTAAAGCAGACCGTCAAAAACTCATAGAAGAGCTTAAAGACCAGAAAGAACTTTTAAATGCTCGATTGACGATTTTAAATAAGCAGGAGACTAGAGCTAGAGCCCAGCTTAAAGAAGCTAGAGAGAAGCTTCAAGAGAAACTTAAGGGGGTTCAAATAGAAGAGTAGTCGTTGCTAAAGGTATGTTGACCACCAATCCAAGTCCTCCATATATTACGCTTTTCCACAGTTAAAAAAGAACCTATAACAATCTTCAGCCGTCTGGATTGGTCGTAACACCATTCATCTTAAATATGGCTATGTAGAATTCTATAATGTGAAGTGGAATAAAATAACCGGCTACCCTCTAGTTTCAGTCGGACTTGGAATGATCATCATATCGGTCTATTTAATGTATGCCGTTTTCACAAATTCTATAGAACCTCCAAAAATACTCAGATTAAACGACATCGAACTCTTAATCCCTTTACCAGTAGGAGGCGTTTCAGTAAAGACTACGCTGATTCAAGGAGACCAGTTTAGTAAGCTTGTGAATATGCTACTATGGGCAGTTTTCATGCTCTTCATAGTATCAGCTGGTGGGAAGATATGCGATATAGGTGTTAAATTGATTAAAGAAGTAAAAGGTTAATCCATATGACGCATGAGGATCAATCAGCAAATGCGTTCTAGGTCGAGTGCCAATCAGAGAATTATCCCCAGTAATCGATTAATCTGTTTTCTCTCTACCCCTCCATAAGCGGAATAATTCATCTGCTACGTATACATCGTCTACGTACTCTATTGAAGAACCTCTAACAATCTCTACCAAGTGGTCTGCATAGTCTTTAACCCTCCCGATTACACTAGCCTCTACTCCAATCTTCTGCAAAACTTCAAATGACTCGTTCAACTTATCCAATGGTACAGTCGCTATAAGGGCTCCGGAGCTTATCAATTTTAACGCATTTATCTTAAGAGCTTCAGTTACAACTTTTGTTTCTCTAGCTATTGGCACCTTATCAACCCAAAGTTCAATAGTCCTCCGTGAAGCATAGGCGAGTTCCGCAACGCCACCCAATATACCTCCCTCCGTCGGATCGTGCATAGCTGTAGCAATCCTATTATCAGCTAAAGCAAGCGCTTCCTTTACAACGCTAATCTTCGCTAAGAATTTAGAGCCTTTCTCAATGATATAGCGGTCGACTCCTCTATCTTTTAAAAGACTGGCGAAGTCTGTGCAGAGTATGGCAGTTCCTTCAATAGCCGCTGTTTTGGTCATAATCACATAGTCACCAGTCTTCGCTCCGGAAGTCGTTACGATCTTCTCCATATCAGCAATTCCAATAGCGGTTGTACCAGCTATCGGCCTATCAAGCCCAGAGGTAACTTCTGTATGGCCTCCGACAACCATTATCTTAAGGTCTTTTGCCGCTTCATCAACTTGTCTCATTATTGCGTCGAGGAGGTTTTCTGAAGAATTCTCCGGTAGAAACAGCGACATCAGAAACCACCTCGGCTTTACACCTCTAACGGCTATGTCGTTGGCAACTATATTAACTGCAAGCCAACCTAACGATTCACTTGCACCAGTGATAGCATCACTATGTACAACGAGTGTTTTACCATCTCCTATGTCGATTATCGCTGCGTCTTCCCCAGTCGCTGGTCCAACTAGAACGTTAGAATCCGCAAAGCCAAGTCTAGCATACACAAGTCTCGCCATAACCTCAGGCGGAATTTTACCAATCATTTGATCACCTAAAACGTAGATCTTTTTAGCAACTCATAAATAAAATGCTATCTAAACAATTGTAGCGATACAAGCTATAACTATGGGTTAAGGCAAAATACGTATCGCTCAAGGATATATGGAATCTAAGCATTTTAAGCTTTGAAAATCAACTCAAATTCATTTAATTAACCGGATATAAAAGGTGTTAGGTGAGTGGACTGGGTCACGTATACGTAACGGTAAAGATGGGAGATCCTCTGATGCGTAAGGTGAAAGCGGTCAGAATGCTCGTAGATACGGGTGCAGCATATCCCTGCATCCCGGAAAACTTAGCGATGGAACTCGGTTTAAAGTTGGAGTTTAAAACAAAAGTCATGCTTGCGGATAAAAGGATGGTTGAAGCCTGGTATGTAACAGCCTACCTTGAGATCCTAGGGAGGGGGGGGTCTAAACATCCATACAACCTTCCATA
>CALKCG010000117.1 GCA_938082915.1 uncultured archaeon
CTGTTTAATCTGTTGGATCTACTGTCCAGACGCAAGCATTATCAGACTTGAGAAGTATGTCGCAGTAAACTACGACTACTGTAAGGGATGCGGCATATGCGCTGAAGAATGCCCCAGAAAAGCCATAACAATGGTAGAGGAGGGTTAAAAGATGGTTAAACGCTTAGGTTTAACTGGGAATGAAGCAGTAGCGTATGCCGTTAAACAATGCGATGTAGGCCTTGTATCTGCCTACCCCATAACGCCTCAAACGATAATAGTTGAGAGAATAAGTGATTACGTTGCCAATGGAGAAATAGATACAGAGTTCGTATGCGTGGAATCTGAACACTCAGCGCTTTCAGCATGTATCGGTGCTAGTTTAACCGGTTTAAGAGTATTTACTGCTACAGCTAGCCAAGGCTTAGCATTAATGCATGAAGCCCTCTACGCAGCTTCTGGATTAAGATGTCCGATAGTCATGGTAGTGGCCAACAGAGCTTTATCTGCACCGTTAAACATACACTGCGACCACTCGGATATGATGGGTTCTAGAGACTGTGGTTGGATTCAGATATTTGCAGAGAATGTTCAAGAAGCCTATGATTGGACGATTCAATCGTTTAAGATAGCTGAACATCCTGATGTCCAACTTCCCGTAGCTGTGAATATAGATGGATTCACGTTAACCCACTGTTTAGAAGACATAGAGGTTTTAGAGAAAGAGGATGTTGAAAAGTTTCTACCCCCTAGAAAACCGATGTATCGTATAGACCCTAAGAACCCTGTGACCTTTGGAGCGTGGGCTATGCCTGAGTATTACTACAAGTTTAAGCTTCAACAGCAGGAGTCTATGGAAAATAGCATTAAGGTGTTTAAGCAAATAACCGATGAATACGGTAAACTTACGGGTAGAAAATACGGGGTAATTCAAAGCTACGGCTTAGAAGGATCAAAGGTAGCAATTATGGCTCTTGGAAGCACGTGCGGAACGTTGAGACATGTTGCTAAGACGCTTAGGGGGACCGGGGGGCTTAAAGTAGGGGTAATAAAACTCTGGCTTTACAGACCAATACCTGAAGACGACTTTATATCAACCGTTGAAAATGTAGAAGCCCTAATAGTTTTAGATAGAGCATTAAGCCCTGGAGCCGTATTCGGACCCCTTGGAAGCGATATAGCGTCAATCATCGTTAAGCATGATCTAGATCTTAAGCTTTTAAATTACACATATGGTCTAGGTGGGGATGAAGTTTCCATAGACCTCGCTGAGAGGCTTCTTAAATTGGCTGTGAAAGTGGCGGAAGGCGTTAAACCTATTAGCTTAACTGGATATTTAAGGGAGGTTGTATAAAATGGTTACAATAAAAGAAGTCCCATTGGAAGAGTATTGGGGGCCTGGGCATAGCGCCTGTGCAGGATGCGGTCCATCGATAACCGTTAGGTTAATACTTAAGGCTTTGAGAAGACCAACAGTAGTGGTTACGCCGACTGGATGTATGGAGATTGTTTCAAGCTCCTACCCGCAGACCGCTTGGGGTGTACCATGGGTTCACGTGCTTTTTGAAAACGCCGCTGCCGTAGCATCGGGAATAGAGGCTGCGTATAAGTACATGGCTAAAAAGGGTCTTATTGATGAGAAAGTTGATGTGGTTGTGATAGCTGGTGATGGAGGTACTTTCGACATAGGTATACAGGCGCTTTCAGGTGCTTTAGAGAGGTGGCATAAATTCACATACATATGTTACGATAATGAAGCCTACATGAACACTGGTATTCAGAGGTCTAGTGCCACGCCGAAGGGTGCGGCGACAACTACGAGTCCAGCTGGGGAAGTTATACCTGGTAAGCTAGAGTATAAGAAAAACCTGGTAGAGATAGCTGTCGCACATCATATACCGTATGCTGCTACCGGTACAATAGCCTACTGGAGCGACTTGATGGAGAAGGTTCGCAAATCCTTGGAAGCTGACGGACCTGCTGTACTACACTTTCTAGCTCCATGTCCGTTGGGTTGGAGGTTCGACCCATCTCAAACTGTTAAATTGTCTAGACTCGCTGTTCAAACTAGGTACTTCCCACTATATGAAGTTGAGAATGGAGTCTACAAGCTGAACGTTAAAGTCGATAAGTCTTTACCTGTCGAAGAGTTTCTAAAACCTCAGGGAAGATTCAGACACTTATTCACACCGAAGTTTAAACATGTCATAGAAGATATTCAAAAAAATGTGGATGAAAACTGGAAGAATCTCCTGAAGAAGTGTGTTGTGAAAGAATAGATGTTAGATTTAATCTGAAGTCGAAGTCTCTTCTTCCTTTTCTCCTGAAGGCTTTGGCGTTGGCGGTTTTTCTTCTTTAATCTTACCAGCTGCTATGACATCGTCTATTCTAAGTATACTTGTTGCCGCTTCAACTGCGGACTTTATGATCTGCTCTTTAACGACTAAAGGCTCTAAAACCTCAAGCTTATACATGTCTGCAGTTTTTCCGTTTAAAACATCCACGCCATACCACGTATTGCCTTTCTCATGAAGCGTTCTAAGTTCCACGATGGCGTCGATAGGTTCTAAGCCTGCGTTTTCAGCTAAGACCGACGGTATAATCTCTAAGGCTTCAGCAAACTTGAGAACTGCAAGCTGCTCTTTACCAGATAAGCCTTCAGACCATCTTCTAATTCTTAAACCCAGCTCGAGCTCTGGAGAACCACCACCAGCTACTATGGCGGGGCTTTGTACGACATCTTTAACAACGCAGAGAGCATCGTGAATACTCCTCTCGGCTTCTTCGACGACTTTGTCGGCGCCACCCCTTATTAAGATTGTGACACTTCTAGGATTCTTGCATCCTTCTATGAAAACCCATTTGTCTTCTCCCACTTTACGTTCTTCAACTAACTTAGCGTAGCCGAGGTCTTCAGGCTTTAAATCCTCGATATCTGTGACTATTCTAGCCCCTGTAGCTCTTGATAGCTTCCTCATGTCTGATTCTTTAACCCTTCTAACGGCTAATATCCCCCTCTTAGCTAGGAAGTGCTGAGCCATATCATCTATACCCTTCTGACATACTACAACATTAGCACCCGTATCCGCTATTTTATCAACCATATTCTTAAGCATCCTAGTCTCCTGTTCGAGGAAGGCTTTTATCTGGTCTGGCCTCTCTATCTGGATTTTCGCATCTATCTCAGTCTTCTCTATTTCAAGTGGACAGTTTAACAGAGCGATTTTAGCCTCCCTAACGGTTTTAGGCATACCTGGGTGGACAACCTCTTTATCTAACACTATACCTTGAATAAGCCTTGTAGCCGTTATATCCTCCCCAGCCTTCTTCTCAACCTTCACATCGTCTAAGTCGACTTTATACCCATCCTCATATTTCTCAGCCACTTGTAGAATCGCATCTACCACAAGGTCGGCTAGAAACTCCTTGTTTTCAGCTATAGCTTTTGTACCCAAAGAGGTCATAGCTACTTTCTTCAAAACCTCCCTATCCTCAGGATTAACCTTAATAGCGATTTCTCTTAAAACTTCAAGGGCTTTATTAGCAGCGGCTTCATAGCCTTCAGTTATAACAGTTGGATGAATGTTTAAATCCAGTAAGTTTTGAGCTTTTGCAAGGAGTTCACCTGTTAGAACTACTACAGAAGTCGTTCCATCACCAACTTCGTTGTCAGTGGCCTTAGCTATTTCAACCATCATTTTAGCCACGGGGTGTTGCACATCCATTTCTTTAAGAATAGTGGCTCCGTCATTAGTTATCGTAACATCTCCTAGGCTATCTACAATCATCTTATCCATACCTTTAGGACCTAGGGAAGTTTTAATCATTTCTGCAACCGTTCTAGCAGCCATTATATTAGTTGATAGAGCTTCCCTACCCCTCGTCCTAGAGGTCCCCTCTTTAAGGATTAAAACTGGTTGACCGCTTTCAGTAACAACCGGTATTGCTTCCATAGATGCCATAAGATCTTCACCTAAGACTTCAGAGAAGAAAAAAGAGAAATATA
>CALKCG010000118.1 GCA_938082915.1 uncultured archaeon
GTCCTTTAGCAGTAGCTAAGAGAATTTTAGAGAAGAGTAAATGCTTCAAGCAGAACATAATCGTAGTTGATGGTCTTAGAACGGTTGATGAAATGTCATTCTTCAGAGAAAACTTTAAAAAATTCATACTAGTGGTTGTCAATGCTTCGAGAGAAGAGAGGTTTAAACGCCTCTCGAAACGGGGGAGGAGCGACGACCCTAAGAGTATTGAAGAGCTTGAAGATAGAGATAGAGCTGAGGAGGCTTTAGGATTAACGGAACTCCTAGCGAAAGGAGATAGAGTAATATTGAACGAAGGTCCGCCTGAGAAAGCCTTAGAAGCATTCGAACAAGTCCTTGAAGAAGCAATCAGGTTTAGACTGTTAAGCTTAGAATAATGTTTTTCTATAGGAACTACAGTGGAATTCTGTTAGAAATGTACGAGAACGTTAAGATCAGGATTAAGGCTGAGCTTAACCCGACGGAAGATGCGGTTAAGGTGGAGGAAGCCATACGTAACGTGGTTCCATCAGCTCGGGTAAGAGTAGTCGAGGAAGCGCACTTCAAATACGTAGTTGGAGAAGCTGAGGGCTTAAAGGCTTTAGAGCATATGAAAGTCAAGCTTAAAGCGAGACGTATAAGAGATGCCGCTAAAGCAGCTATGCTGAAGTGGATGGAGCCGAATAGGGTCGTTATATTTCTCAATAAGCAAGTGTCATTCGCCGGGAATATATCGTTCTCAGAACCCTATGGAGAATCTCCTCTAGGACCGATAATGGTTGAAATCGAAACAGAAGACCCTAAGAGTGTAATAGACTGGTTAACGTCGAAAGAATCTACTTAGGTCTTTGAATGACAATCTCCATGAAGTCTTCAGCCACAACCGTATTGTTAAAGATTCTCTTAGCTTGTTCCAGTAGAAGCGTTGTTTCACTGTACCTAGCAGATATATGCGTCATAACGAGTTTAGATACGTTGGCCAATTTAGCTATTTCAGCTGCATCGACCGCTGTACTATGTCCTTCAGCTCTAGCCTTGTCTTTAAGCTCTCCATCGAAAGTAGCCTCGTGGATAAGTAGATCTGCATTTGATGCAAGATTTACAAGCTTCATAGATGGACGCGTATCACCACTATAAACTATTTTTAAACCTCTCCTAGGAAGTCCTAGTATGCTTTCAGGAGTTATCACTCTTCCATTGTCGAGCGTTATAGACTGACCTCTCTGAAGCTTCTTCCATAGAGGTCCCTCGGGAATACCTAACGATAAAGCTTTCTCCTTGTAGAATTTACCTGGCCTGGGGTCTTCCACTATACTGTATGAGAAGTTTTGAACTGTATGGTCCGTCTCAACGGCTTGAACACTGTAATCTGAGCCTCTGCAAACCTCTCCTTCTGAGACGCCGTATACCTCCAACGGGTAATTGAGTTCACCGACAATCATTCCAATTATACGTTCTAGAAAGTCTTTAAGCGTTTGAGGACCGTATATTTGAAGCGGCTTAACCCTATCCATCATAGACATCGTTTGAAGAAGACCGGGCAGTCCTAAAATATGGTCGCTATGCATATGAGATATAAATATCTTCATCGGTCTTCCAAGTCCTAATCCAGCTTTGATCATCTGCCTCTGCGTCCCCTCACCGCAGTCGAACATTAAAAGCTCCCCCTCTCTTTGAACGACTAGAGAAGGCATCCCCCTCTTAATGGTAGGTACGCCTCCAGACGTCCCTAGGAAGACTACTCTAACGCTCAAATTTTAACCCTCATTAAGTTGTAATAGTTCCCCCCCATATTGGACGTATGGGTTTTCAAATCATCTAGATTTCAACATTTTAAAAACTATAGTTGAACTTTTTAACTTTAATTCCACATATTTAGACTGATATTTCGAAATCAATAATAGCAGGTCTCTGCTTTACTTATACTTAGGAGGAACCGTCTAACCTTGAAGGAAGCTTACCTGTACAGTTCCCTAAATGGTCAGGTTCAATGCCATCTATGCGGTAGGAGGTGTATAATCCCAAACGGTGGAGTAGGCTTCTGCGGTGTCCGTAAAAACGTAGACGGGAAGCTTTACAGTCTAGTCTACGGTAAGGCTGTGACTGCGGCGGCAGACCCAATTATGAAGAAGCCGCTCTACCACTTCCACCCAGGTTCATCTGTCATGAGCATAGCCACCGTGGGATGCAATTTCAAGTGTAAATACTGCGATAATTGGGTCATAAGTCAAGATAGAGAGGTTAAGGGTATGGATTTGCCGCCCAGTAAAGTCGTTCAACTGGCTTTAGAGTACGATTGCCAAGGTATAAGCTATACTTACACGGAGCCTACGATATTCATGGAGTATGCCTACGATACAGCTAAACTCGCTAGAGAGAAGGGTTTATTCAACACATTTGTGACAAACGGATACATGACTCCGGAAGCCGTTGAATTTATATCTCCATTCCTCGACGCGGCTACTGTAGACTTCAAAGGCTCAGCCAACTCGGAGTTTTACAAAACCATGGCCGCTGTACCGGACGTAGAACCCATCTACGAGTGTTTAAAGGCTTTGAAGAGAAAGAACATACACATTGAAGTAACAGACCTCATAGTCACAAAATACGGGGAATCAATAGATGACGTCAAAGCGTTAGCCAGCTGGATTAAAGACAACCTCGGACCGGATACTGTATTCCACATACTAAGGTTTCACCCGGATTATAAGCTTACCGATGTCCCGTCGACTCCTTTAAAGACGCTTGAAAAAGCCTATGAGGTTGCTAGAGACATTGGACTACATTACGTCTACCTTGGAAATGTACCGGGGCATAGGTATGAGCATACCTATTGTCCAAACTGCGGCGAACGCGTCATTGAAAGATTCGGCTTCTACATCTCCAGGTGGCTTTTAACAAAGGATAAAAGATGTCCGAGCTGCGGCTGGGGCATCCCCATAAAAGGCGACTACCATCCTGGGGGTTTAGAATACCATATGCCGGTCATGTAGGTTCTCTAGGTTTTCTGAACTCTGGTGATGGAAGCTTAACAAACTCGTAATGAGGTTCATTCTGATACCAGTAGGCTACGCTAGACCAATCATCGCTTCTATCGTTGGCATGCCCATGCTCAATGGTGACTTTTATCGACTTCCTGAAGAATATAGGGTCTTCTATGTGGAATCTGTACATTGACGACGGTCCAGTCCAATCCGGATTGCCCATGAGTGGGAAACCGTGGAAGGGACCGTGGAATTCCCTGTTAAAACCCCAAGCCGATCCAATATAGTCTTCGGTCCCCGTTCCGTGTATTGAAGGCGGCCACTTCTCCCCATCTATGAATATCATTTCATCTCCTTCACCCCACCATCCAGGTTTCAACCCGTAAATACTTAAAACACATCCAACATATCTTCCACGTCCATATGCCTCGAGTATTAAGTAGTTGCCTTCGCCAGTTATGTTCTTCCCCTCTTCACCTGGCGGGTAGTATTCAGCTTTAGTCGGATTTTCCCTCCTCCATTTAGCGTGAAACCTAAGCATATTTTCATCTAAAGCGGGCAGTTCTTCATAGTCTATGTGGTAATAGAAGGCATTGACCATTTTATCGCTTTGATTTTCAACTTCTATTCTGGCGTTTCTAGAGAACGGCATGGGGAAGTAGCAGTTGAAGCCTCTATCACAAGTCATTGTTAGCGGTAGAGATATGAAGTGTTTGGCAACGCCGTGGCCGATTCCAAAGAAGTCTCCTATCGGCGTTTCAACGCTTGGATTCGGCTCTCCATCCCAGTACATTCTGAGGACTATGTTCCTCAGATAGTACTTATCTTCAGAGGCTATTGTACACCATATGTGTCTGATCACGCCAGCACCTTCTATGTCCGCTAAAACTTTAGTCTCCCAAGGTTTCACTGTTATAAAGTCTTTATTACCGCCGGATCTATCGTAGCTTGAAACCCTCTTCGGATAGGATTCACGATAGTATGGTAGTGCCGCTAAACCGCCTATAATATAGGGGGGAATGCCCATAATCGATAATTAATCCGTATTTGCTCTTTAAATCTTTCCCTAGATGGATTGAGGATGCATTTCCCCTTTTACAAAGTTTTCAACTTGACTGAGTAGGCATTCTTCATCTACGGCTTTTCTCCCAGTTGAGTAGGCTTCATCTACGGCTTCAATCACTATGTTTTTAACGTCTCTAGGCGTTATACTGTATTCGTCTCTAATGCTTATGTTTCTCCTAGGGATGGAGGCCTCGTATACGAGCCTTCTACGCTTAATAATAGACCACATCTTTTCAAATACTTCATCTTTCAACGCTTTACCATCTTTAAGGCTTGGATCTAAAACTATTTTTGAAGTGTAGAAATCGAATAGCCGTTTAACAGATTCTCTAGTCCTAGGAGGTGGAACGTAGAGTATCTTCTTAATCCTATCTAGTAGAGCCGGGTCTATAACGGATGGGAAGTTTGTCGCAAATATCACAGCAGTATTCCTATTTGTTTTAAACCCCTCTCCTAACTCTATTAGAAGCTGGTTTAACATACCTTGTACATCTCTACCAGCATCCGTGGTCACGTCAACTCTAGACCTACCTATAGCATCTACTTCATCTATAAACAGTATGCTTGGCGCTATTTCCCTAGCGAGTCTGAAAATCTCTTTAATGTTTCTAGCAGATTCGCCGAGCCACTTAGATACAACTTCGTATCCATCGACCTTTATAAAGCTGGTTTTATAGCCGTACAGCGTACAGGTGCCAGCTATAGCTTTAGCCATGTAGGTTTTTCCAGTGCCTGGAGGACCGTATAAAAGTACGGATCCACCCTCCTCTAAAAGCCTCTTATCGAGAAGTAGTTTTTCCCTAAGCTCTCTACTAGACGGGTTTAGGATCCACTCTACAACTTTTCTAAGCTCGTTAAGCTCATATTCAAGCCCTACAACGTCATCATAGTATACCCGTACCTCTCTTTCGACTTTATAGCTCCAAGCAGACCCATCTTTAAGATTTTCAACGATGCCTATGACCGCTCCCCTATTGGGTGAAAGCGTCACATCAATACCCGGTGAAATCTTACTCATGTATTCAGGTGGGATGGATACTTCATACATCTGACCGCTGAATTTAACGTAAGCCCTATTATCCCTAACATCAACAACAGTTCCAACAGGCTTCATACCCTGCTTGAGCTCTTCAATAGTCTGATAGCACTTCCTCAACTCCATCTGTAAATACTCTATCTGCCGCTCTTTACGCATAAGCTCCCGCTCGAGCTCGTAGATTTCACTATATCTGTCCATTAGCCTACATCTCCAATACTAGAAAGCATATAGTGAAAGCTCATATTTTAAGATATAGTTTGGAAGATTGAAAATGATAGTGGTTATGCGCCATATTTTTCAGCTAAATTCACTATGTCTAGTAGAATAGGCATTAAATTGAGCCCTCTTATACGGTTTAAACTACCTTTAGCGGCTTTAATTTCATCGAAGCCTTTAATACAATCTCTTCTAACTTCTTCACCACATATCATTACTGGCACTGGGTCGGCTGAATGGGTTCTTATAGAGCATGGCGTTGAATGGTCTGCAGTGACAACTATTAAAGTATCATCCAAGACTGTAAGCGGTTCTAAAGCTTCATCTATACGTCGTATCACTTCAATTTTTTTCTTATAATCTCCATCTTCACCCGCCAGGTCGGTTTGCTTAAAGTGGAGGAAGACGAAGTCAGACTCTTTAAGAGTTTTCAGGGAAGCTTCGACTTTAGCCTTATAGTTGGTTTCATAAGTGCCCGTTGCTCCAGCTACGTTTAAAACATTCATCCCAATAAA
This sequence comes from uncultured archaeon, assembly GCA_938082915.1. Lineage (GTDB taxonomy): Archaea > Thermoproteota > CALKCG01 > B24 > B24 > DTBU01. Next base: position 5,799 of record CALKCG010000118.1, read on the forward strand.
CTTCGCCACACCCTTGTAGAGGGTTCCACCAGCTACACATGATGCTTTAAGCTTGTAACGTTCTTTAAACCCTTCAACCTTGGTTAGTATACTCGCCCCTCTTGGAAGCACTACGTTAGCCGGAGGCAGCCCTTGTTTAATTCTATCCTTGTTAACCCAATGATCCTTGAGAATCTTGTAGGATTCTTCAACAACTCTATCGACTAGACTAGCTGTTTTAAGCGTCTCGGGGGATGAATCTAACGGTTTACACTTTCCAACTCTTAAGCCCGTTTTACCTGGATCTGTGTCTGAAACCTTCCAAGAAAGCCCCTCCCCTCTCATAATGAGAACTCCTCTATGTTCAATAGCTTCCTTAAACATCAATTCCACCCCTTGAATGGAAATATCATTTAACGCTTTAGCTAATTCTGCTGTATGCTCACTTATCCTTCCAGCTCTTCTATCAACAACGACCATTTTATCGTCTACCGTCGCAAAATTAAACCTGAACACTATGTCTCCTTCTTTAAGCTCTAATCCTAAACCTAACGCTTCGAAAACCCCCCTACCTGTATAGTATTTCTCAGGGTCGTAGCCGAATATTGCTAGATGAGCTGGTGCACTTCCAGGCCTTATACCGGGGGCTACAGGATCCATGATACCTTTAGCTCCAATCAACGACAGTTTTTCGAGATTCGGTTTTTCAGCGGCGGCTAAAGGTGTTTTATAGTTTAATTCTCTGATAGATCTATCTCCTAAACCGTCGCATACGATCAGCAGTATTTTCACTTTTCCCCCCTCCACTTAGCGGTTTAGAGGATGTGGTTTCAACCCGGTAGTCTTCTCCCACAACGTACGCAGAATTTTGCATCCGGCGGATTTTTAAATTCACAATAGGGGCATATTTTCTCTAATCCGACACCTATAGGTGCCGGAGTTGGAGCAGCTGGCGGCGCTACTAGAGTAGGAGCTGGAGTAGGCTTCTCATATTGAGATTTAAGGAGTACAACATCACCTATAGCTTGAATTTCAGCCCAAGGTATATTCAACTCTCTGCCAGCGCTGTCTACGGATATGGCTAGCTCTACGCCTTCAGAAGTTATGGCGAATGATAAGTCTTTAACCGTGCCTATTACATAACCTCTTTTTTCAACGACTTGCTTACCGACGACCTCGCTCCTTTTGATGAAGGTTTTACTTTCAGGTTTTTCACCCAAGTTGTACACCACTTAACCATTTTAGGAACTTAACTAAAAACATTATGCAACTCACTCGGACGGAACATTGGAAAATGAAAAGGTTTAAATTTATAAAATAGTAAATTTTTAGTAGCTACGTATTTTGGGGTTGGCTTTGAAGGAGCTGAAGTATTGTTCTCCTGACTGCCCATTCTTTAGATGTAGTAAGAAGTCCTTGAAGACTGGTAGAGGAAACGCATGGTGCACTTATACGAACGACTACTGTGTGGGATACAAGTGTAACTATGTTAGCTGTATTCGAAACAAACTGTTGAACGACGGTGTCTGCGGTTTAACGATTAAAAGGCGAACTGAAGATTTAGAGCCTCCTGAAGAGTTGGATGTCCAGGTTAAAGTTAGAGGCAAACTGATGAAGAAGTTGGGTGAGAAAGAAATATTCTAGATTTCTACTCCTCCTATTTTCTTTCAAAGTTAAATGATTAGAGAGTTGAAGTTGAAATTGCTAGGTTTACAGACTATTCTCAGATCTGGCAGACCGTACATAAGTATTGTTTTGCCTGGTAGCTCTACCTCCCGACCTAATTTTTCAATATAGGTTTTAAACGGGTAGTCTTCACTTTCAACTTCAATTCTTCCTCCTATGAGGAGCTCTTCCCTCTTCCAAGCATCCACCCTTATCTTTACGTTTAAGTCGACTACGCCCTGGAGGGGTCTTTTACGGGATATGAGCGTTTGTATATCTCCATAGGCTGTTTTAGAAGGAGTTACATCTATCGTAAACTGTTCTAAATCTCTTTCAAAGAAGAATTTTGCCCCGGGTTTCTCTGAGGGTATTGGCCCTATTATAGCGGTTGAAACGGTTTCGTTTTTAAGCCTATATTTAAGCCAAAGGTCTACTAGACCCCTTCCAGTCATCTCCTCCGGTTTTAAACGCCACTCTATTACTGAGAGGTCTCCAACCGAGTTTTTTCCACCGCCATCTACTTTAAAGCAGACACCCCAGAGGAAGTTTGGGTTGCCCGTAAACTTAGGCTTCACATAATGCCATGATAGCCTAATTCTCCCGTCAACTTCTTCCACGCGCTCCGGCTCCCTCGGATAAAAATCTTTAAAAGAGCATTCTTTAAGCCTGCCGATTTCAACCATTATCTTGTCTTCCGGTGAGAAGCCGTATATTTCCGGTTGAGACGTGTGTATGGCGAGGGATATAGATGATGGTTTAACTTCATCCTGCGAAATGTAGAATTCAACTGTTTTGAAGACTTTAAACAATTTCCATCTAGAATGTTTATGTTACATGTACTTATATAGGTTTACCTGTGATAAACTGTTGAAGTGTCAATGGGTTTCTTCAACTTGAAGGAGTGTAAGAAAATTCTTTAGGAAGTTAGCATATGGTTAGAATGAGTGCATTGTCTGAGGGGGAAGCCATCGGAATAGTAGAGGGCGATATATCGGTAACGAAGTTTAAGTTTAAAGCTTTAACCGAAGACGTAGGGTTAAACGATTACGTTGAACTACGTCATGAGGGGGAGAACCACGTAGCGATTATTACAAACGTCCATAGGACTGTAGATAGTATTTTATGTGAGTGTAGCTTCATAGGTTTAGGTCCTAGAAAACCCTTACCTGTTGGAACAATGGTATATAGGGTTTCGGAAGAAAACCTTAGGAAAAGCCTAGGTTTAACAACCGATGAGAAGAAGGGCATATACATAGGCCGTTTAATAGGTTATGATTGTAGAATCTTCCTACCTATTAAGGGCATGGGTAGGATATTCATAGTCGGTAAACCAGGCTCCGGGAAAAGCTACACGGTAGGCGTTATAGTAGAGGAGTTTCTTAAGAAGGGTATTCCAGTCATCATAATAGACCCGCATGGAGAGTACTCCAGTTTGAAGATCCCAAATCCTTCATTTAACTCCGAAGTTGAAGCTAGATCATATGTGAATCAGGTTTTAGAGTTTGGGGATCCTCAGATAAACCCGGGTGTTGACGTTGGATTAGACTCTTTAAAGGTTGCTGAACCTGAAGACCTTGTCGTGCCTGGTCAGTGTACGATTATAAACCTCAGAGGTATTGTTGAAGAAGAACAGGTTACACTGGTCAGTGAAATTTTAGATAAGCTTTTCCAAGCCGCCATAACTAGGAGGGTTAAACCGTTCTACTGCTTTATGGATGAGGCTCACAGGTTTGCCGGTAAGGAGAAGAGGTCCACTACTGAGTTTGTTAAAAGGTTTGCTCAAGAAGGTAGAAAGTTTGGAGCAAACCTCGTAGTAGTTACTCAGAGGCCTCAGCTTTTAGATACGACTGTTAGAGGTCTTGTCGGTACTTGGATAATACATAGGGTGACGGATCCAAACGATATAAAGATAGTTTTAGAGAGTGGAGGTCTAGGGAAGAAGTGGGAGGAGATAATACAATGGCTTGATAAGGGTGAAGCCGTTATTACGGGGGAGGTTGTTGAAAAGGTTCCAATACTTGTTAAGATCAGAGCTAGGGAAACGATGCATGGGGCTCCGGGTTTTAACCCCCTCGATTTCGCTGAGCCAGAGTTGAAGGATAAGATTTCACAGCGTATTAGCGATACTAAGCGTAGGCTTGTCAGTAGGCAGAGAGACGAACAGTACTGGGATACCCCTCCAGATATAACCCCAGACTTGCCTCAAGGTTTTCTACCGATGAAAGTCGACGTGAGGACTATTGTCGACGAGCTTTCAAGTAGATGTCCATACGTATCTGTAGAGCTTAGCGACTATAAGCTTGAATATAAGCCTGCACTCCAATACGAGGTTCGGGCTCAAGTTAACAGGCGGGAGCCTAATGTGAATTTCCAGTACGACTTAGTCGGTTTTACACCGTTAGCTGAAGGGTTCAATTTAACGCGTACTGATGCCTACGGAGTGTCTTTCGATGAATTATCCTCCACCGTTCTCTTAACTGAGCCGCCTTCTAAGGGACGCTATGTTCAGCCCGGTGTAGATTTATCTGAGAGGGGTTTTAAGAGGCTACTCAGAGGTTTAAAGGTAAACACCTCTATGAGACTTGCTCGAGTAGTCTACTATCACTCCGAACTAGGTTATGCTTCTCAAACTTCGGATAAGAAGGCTTTTATCGAGGAGTGCCGTCGGGAAGCTAAGCGTCTTGTAGAGGAGAAGATTAAGCAGGAGTTTGATAGTCTTCAGAAGATTTTGGAAAATGTAAGAGAGGATTATAAGCGCAAGAAGGAAACAATGATGAAGAGTGTGGATGAACTTGAAGAACTTACAAAAAGCGTTAAACGGCTCAAGAGTGAGCTTAGTGATGCCCGTAGATCGGGTAAGCCTGCTCGAAGAATTAAAACAATGGTTGAGGTAAGGGAGGAGAAGATTGAAAAGCTAAAGAGGAGGATTGTCACATTGGAGGAAGAACTTAGAGAACTTAAAAAGTATGAGGATGCTCTACTGCGGGATTGGAATGTTAAGATGAACTCTATAAGGGAGAGGTATATGAATCTTGAGAAAACGGCTGTAAGAAGCTACGTTATACAGCCTACTTCTAAAGAGCTTGAAATAGCCCTCCTCCAGCTTGTATGGATACCTACGTTTAAAACGATTTTAGCAGTTTCTTCTGGAGAGGTTAAAACTACTATGGTTGTAACTTTAAACGCTGTGAACGGTAGAGGATTTTATGGAGAATGCGTAGAATGCGGTAAAACCATAGATACCCCAGATAAGTTTACACTATGCGGAGTCTGTCTTAAACCAATATGCGATGAACATAAGCACTTGTGTGAAAAATGCGGTAAACCGATGTGTTCAATCCACTCTTGGAAGTGTAGTAGTTGCAATAGAACGCTGTGCGATAATGAGGAGAAGTATGCATGCGGCTTATGTTCAAAACCCGTCTGCGGCGAATGCGCTAAAAAATGCGCAGAATGTGATGCATCTACTGTATACTGTCCAGATGACGTCGTCAAATGCCCTCACTGTGATTTAAACCTGTGTAAGGAACACTTTAAAGAACACTTAACTTGGTGCGACGTCTGCGGCGAAGAACTATGTATTAAATCTTCCACTGTCTGCTCAGTGTGCGGTAAAACCCTCTGCTCTTCATGCATAGTCGAGTGCGCTAAATGCAGTAAGTCTATCTGTCCAGATCATGCATGGGTCTGCAACGTCTGCGGTAGAAGCTTCTGCTTAAATGAAGAGAAGTATGTTTGCGAAGTTTGCGGTAAGCCAGTATGCAGCGACGATGTTGTTAAATGTCAATCTTGCGGGGGTTTCGTAGGGCGAATCCGCATCGTTAAATGTCCCAATTGCGGTCGGGAGGTCTGTGAAAACTGCATAGTCGTTAAAAGGAAGGGTTTATTTAGAGACGTCGGCTGCAAATTATGTTTTGGTGAGTAGAGTTTTTGGACGTTATAAACGAGGGGGACTACGTGCTTCTTTATTTAGACGGTAGGAGAAGCTTCCTAGTTGAAGCTACCGATAGGGTTT
>CALKCG010000119.1 GCA_938082915.1 uncultured archaeon
AATATTTTCTTCTTAGCCGAAGGTCTGGAGGTTTACTCTGTGAAAATTAAAATCCCCAAGTCTTTTTTAATGGTAGTTCTTATAGGCATATCATTATATTTAAGCTGCGGAGGATTATATGTGCTAATTGAGGGGAGAGAAGAGAGCGTCATAAATCAGCCTTGGGTTGTAGTTCAATGGGGGCAATCTCAGAGAATATCCATAACTATTCCAGGGTTGAGAAGTCAAACGCTGGGTGAAGGGTATATTGTAGGCATTACGCTTACAATATCTGTGTTAGGACTTTCTATGCCATACCTATGTTCAAAATTTAAAGTGACCGTAAGAACGATGAGAAGTGTAACTATAGCGTCTACTATCCTTTTATTCGTATCCGTATATCTAATTTTCAGTATATACTTTTCCAAGCATTGGGGAACGCCATGGCCTTAAACTTCTTCAATCCCTCTAGAAGTGATTGAAACAATGGTTGAAGCTTTTTTACCTGTAAGCTCATTCTTCTCAATACTTATCCTCCTTAGATTGGGTTTACCCGTTAGCTCCATCTTAATAACTACCGGAGACCAGAATTTTAAAACTCTACTAGCAACTGGTTCTAAGCCTCTCTTCTCTAAACTTCTAGCTTGACTTATAGAGAGACAAACCACGTTAAATACTTTTGCAGTTTTACTCAAATAAGCCATCTGTCTATTAAGCTCCCTATTGAGACCGAAGGGGTCTTTAGTTTCTGAGAGTTCGACTCCATAAAGCCTAGTAACTGAATCTAAAACCACCAATCCTACACTGCGGCTAATATACCGCTCAAGAGATTCAACTATATACGTCTGCTCGCTAAATGACGTAGGACGTAATATTACTATTCTCTGTAAAGCATCATCACTGAGTTGCTCATCTATTTGTAAAAGCCTATTGGAGCTGAGTCTTTCATCAGAATCTATGTATATCGTCTTAAAGCCCTTTAAAGCGGCTTTAACGGCCGTTTGAAGAGCTAATGTAGATTTACCTGAACCAGCTTCACCATAGATGAGCGTTATACTGCCTCTAGGGAGGCCTCCCCCAAGCACCATATCCACCGTTCGACAGCCCGTTAGCAGACTCAGCAGGAAAACACCTCCTATAGGTCACTACTACTTTCCTTAAAGTTTAGCTTTTATCATCCATTGTAGTATTGTGAAAAGATAAATTTCTCCTTTGCTTAATAATGTTATGAGAGATTGCTATGGAGAAGAGTAGGTCTAGACGTTTTGAAGCTGAAGCTGGGGAGTGTCTACTGATAGGTGGGCCAGCTCAGTTGAAAATACTCGAGGGTAGAGTTGAAGCATTAGGAGTTGAGCTAGGTAAAGGAGAGAGAATAGTCGTAAGAGTTTTCAGAGCAATCCCTATAAGAACAGTTGAAAAAAGTCTTCTTGAAGTAGAACACGGTATCAATGGGTTTATTGAACGCATAGATGAGCCGTATCCTGCCGACTGGATACAAATAACCGATAGAGTTTCAAAGGTCAAAGGTGTCGTGTTAATCATGGGAGCTGTAGATGTTGGAAAAACCACACTATGTACCCTCATCACTAATCGTATGCTTTCAAAGGGTCTGAAGGTTGGCGTTATAGAGGGAGACGTCGGTCAAGCTGAGATAGGCCCCCCGACAACTGTAAGTCTTGCTATACCTAAAGTACCATCGCCTGAGTTATTCAAGCAGAACCCCATAATTTCCGAGTTCATTGGATCCACTAGCCCCATGGGTTTTGAAGAAGAGATCGTGGAAGCTATACGTAAACTTAAGAATGAAGCTGAAAGTTTAAACGTAGATTTAATAATAGTGAATACAGACGGTTGGGTTGACGATGAAAGAGCTGTGGAATATAAAATTAAATTAGCCGAAGCATTAAAACCTTCAATTATAATCATCCTTTGCCATGAAGGAGGGCTTGAAGAACTTAGAAGAGGACTTTCTGAAAAATTTAACGTCCTCACAGCCCCGCAATTAGCTAAAGCTAGGAGGAGGAGTAGGGAAGCTCGGAAAGAGTTGAGAGAGCTCGGCTATCAGAAAAACCTGAGAGGCGCTACCATAAGGTCAATACCCATAAGCTGGATTAAAATTTTAAACCACGATCTGGGTACGGGAGTGATTTTAAGCGATGATAGATTTAAGAAGCTTAATGAACAGCTTAACGGAGGACTAGTTTACGGAGAAGAAACACCCAACGGTTTACTCTTAGTCTTAAACGAAAAATTTGCTTCTAAGGATCATGTAAAAAGAATATTTGAAAGCCAAAGTCGACCAGTAAGCGTTATATGGCTTGGGTCTGAAAGGGGGTTGATAGTTGGATTATATGATAAGGAGGGGAAGTTTCTCGGCATAGGCGTTATAGAGGAAATAGATTATAAAAGGAGGATTTTAAAGATTCACACAGCATGTCAACAAACAGTAGGAATGATAAAGCTAGGTTGCATTAAACTTTTAGAATCTTGGAGGGAGGTTGAAAAATTCCCCAGTTGTCCATTAAAGCCCCTGAACCTAAGTACGCTCCAATAACTTTGTTAAGTAATCTACAAGGTTTATCGTATTTTCTATTCCGTCTTTATTGCGTTTAAAATTTCTCTAGCAATTGTATTAGGTAGCGCATCTCTGTTGGTAAGAGATACTTTAACTGTTATGGGGTTACTACTGTTTAAAAGGTCTATCAATGGATCGTTAACTCTATGGTGTAAAACAGCTATCAATAGTTTAGAGCTTTTAATTACGTCTACGACTGTCTCACGGAACAGCTGGCTTTTAAGCTCCATAGGTCCTATTTCGTCTAAAGCTATGATAAGTGTGCTTTCATCTAATAATGCTCTTCTTAAAGCTCCAACCCCTATGTTTTCAAGGTCTTCTACATTAACACCATACCTGCCAACTTTGATAGGAGTCTTAAAGTCTACGTTTGCCAGCCATCCCCACCGACCACTTTCCAAATCTTCAACTTTAAAGCCGATTCTAACACCCCTAACTCTAACTTCTCGGCAAATCATCCCTCCAACTCTTAGACCTTCAACTCTAAGTATTTGAATAGTCCTCAATAAGACCGTAGTTTTACCTATACCAGGTGGTCCAGTTATGAGGAATCTTCTAGACATCCAGTTTCTCTAAGACTTTAGAAATGTTCTTAAAGTTAGCTATATAAGGAGAAACTGTCCAGCATATAATGGAGTTGATGAGCGAATGGATTATATAGATGAGGAGGATGTTAAACGGGAACTTATAGAGGTAATGAAGATAATGCATGATAAAGGCTTGATGACAGGTATAGGGGGAAATGTTTCGTACAGGATGCCTGAGACCAACGAAGTTTGGATAACACCATCTGGACTATATAAACCTAAGTTAAACACAGAAGACCTTGTTAAGATAGATTTAGATGGTAATTTGCTAGAGGGAGTCTATAAACCCTCTATGGAGTGGCCCATCCACACATCAATATATAAGCGACGGGTTGATGTAAACTGTGTCCTCCACTGTCATCCGCCTTATGCAACAGGTCTCATATTGGCTGGTGTAGAGTTTAGACCTATAACTCTGGAGGCTGCTCTAATGATAGCTAGAGCACCCACGGTCCCCTTTATATATCCTGGAACCAAAGAATTGGGTGAAGCGGTGGCTGAAGCCGCTATGGGCAGTCGCGTTATACTTCTCCAAAACCATGGTGCCGTGACGTTAGGCTATGATATTTACGAAGCGGTAACAGCTATGGAGATTCTAGAAGAGTGTGCAAAAATGACTTTTGTAGCTAAATGTGTGGGTGTTAAGCCGACTGAAATATCTGAACGGGATATTGAGCTTCTGAGAAAACTCTATAAACTTTAAACGTTTAAACCATAATGACTATGCAAAATACGTAACGTTTTCAGAGTCAAATCCTTTTATAAGCTCTATATTTTTAAGCCTCATCCTGACGGGGCGGTTCAGACCTTCATCCAGCTCTTTAAACGACTGAAGAACCGATCTTAGACCATACTTAGACATTTTAGTCGCCGGATGCTCTTCGCCAAGGTTGTTTTTGCAGATCATATAGGCAAGCGCATTAGCATAAACCTCATCGTAACCCAGTGAGTGGAGATACTCATGCAACAATACTTCGAACAAGTAACTTTTAAGGATATTTTCATCGTTCACCTCCTGTTTAAGTTTTTCAATAAGCTTTCGGTTTAGAACGATGACGTTTGGGGAGTAGTACGCAGCTATCGCAGATGGCATATCCGATAAACCAAGCATTAGACCCACTCTACGTCTACCTAAAGTTTTATACACCACCTTCTTAACTAAGAGGAAAATGTCGTTAAATTCACGGCTTCTATCCAATTGTTCAGCTATAGACATGTCCTCAACTGAGGAGGACAGCTTCTCTATTAAACCTTACTCCCTTTTAAAGATTAAGGGTATATGGAAGATTCTACCGCTATCGTTGGATCTATACGCTTAATTAATGTAACCATTTTATTAAGATTCCTTTTAAATTCCTCCTCATTCCATTTAAAACCTGTTACAACGGCTAGATTACGTGAAGGCATTAGCTGAATAAACGCCACGAAGTATCTACTTCTTACGAAGTATTCGTAAGCATGCATTCTAACACCATAACCTTCTTCCTTCAAAGAATTCAGTAGTTTAAGTCTACCAGTTTGCGATTCAAAGATTCTACTCATGTCTGCCTCTAACTAGAGGCCACTTGACTCCTTCCACTTCCTATAGGTTGAGTAGTCTACATACTGACGTTTCGGATTCTTTATCTGCGAAAGTACAGACACAGATCTTTCCCGTTTTTCCTCAATCTTCTCAGTTACCGTGAAGATGTACGCGTCGCTACCAGCACCAGATCCGTAGCTGACCATTAAAATTCTACATCCAGGCTCGGCAATGTCGAGTAAAGCCGCTAAAGCCGTTGGGCTTGACCCGGAGTATAGATTACCCGTGTACTGTACTATGAGGCTTGGTTTAATTTGATCCATAGAGAAGCCTGCGTCTAGAGCAGCCTTCACAGGGAATTTTACATTGGGAGAGTGCAGAGCAATGTAGGATATATCGCCTGGTGTCAACCCAGACTCTCTCAATATACCTTTTATGGCTGATCCTATATGCTTAAAATATGCCGGCTCACCAGTAAATCTTCCTCCATGTCTGGGGTACTTCTCTCCTTCCCTCCTGTAGAAGTCTGGTGTATCAGAAGTGTATGATACGTAATAGTCAAGCGTAGCTATTACGTCCCTCTTACCGAATATATACGCTGCGGCTCCGGCTCCAACAGTATAATCTAACGGATCTCCAGGAGCCGCTTGAGAATTGTCAGCTCCTATAACCATCACGTATTCCCCTCGGAAAATCGGGGATTCAATTAGGGCTACGGCATCTATGAATAAATCCGTGGCGGCTTTGCATGCAAATTGCGTATCTAGTCCTCCGGAGAAGAAGCCATCTTCATACGGTTCTCCGAGCTTCAAAGCCTGTATAACCGTTGAAGCTGAAGGTTTAACAGCATATGGTGTAGATTCAGAACCCACGTAACACTTCTTAACGTATCGGCCATCTAAAGCCGCATGTATTAGAGCTCTTCTACCCGCTTCCACGGCGAACGTCGTCGCATCTTCATCTGGAAAGGGTACTGCCCTCTCTAGGATCCCTACTCCTGCAGAAGGGTCTTCATTTTTGATTCTAAATTTCGGTATGTATATTCCGTAGCCTACTATACCAGGTCTCTCAGATTTTTCAGATGGTTTTAAAGGCTTATAGTCTTTAGCCTCATAATAATCGTCTGTAAACGAGAAGACTAAACTTGAATAGTGTATTAGACCGCTTTCACCATCGACGTAAATCCTCCTAAACCTGGGCACTACCTCCATGCCTATAAATTCTGACACATCGACTTCCGGTTCGTTTAACGTGAGATCCGTGATTCTACCAGGGACTTTAACCTCCCCATTAAAGTCTATGACGCCCGTTATGAACGAGCCTAAGTATGAAAACTTATTTGTAGGTCTTCTTATAACTGTTCCAGAATAGAATAGCCCCCTACAGTAGAAGTAGTCTTCGTAAGTCATTTTACTTTTCCGCCCTTCAACATCACAGAAAGGTTTAGGTGGAAAGTATTTTCTACCGCAAATTTCACACCTGCTCACTCGAATACTATAGTCTACCGTAATTTTTCTCCTAGTTATGGGTTCACTCATCATCAAACCTCCCTAGCCAATATATGCACATTCGCTATTCCACCGCTACCGCCTATATTATGGCATAAAGCATATCTGATATCACCTTCAACACTAACCTGGTTTTCATTAGCTTCGTATCGCATCTGTTTAAAGCATTCATAGATTTGCCTAACTCCTGTAGCACCGACTGGATGCCCATCAGCTTTAAGACCTCCACCGACGTTTACGAATACTTCCCAACCATCCCCAACGTACGGTATGTGTTTTGAACCGACGAATGAGTCTATACTCTCTTGTATCCCTTTCCAACCTTCACCTTTATTGTAAAAACCTGAATCCTCCATAAACAAACACTCTTCTATTGTAAAACAGTCATGTGCTTCAGCCATATTAACGTCTTTAAGCGTTATACCTGCCTCCTTTAAGGCTTTACTTACAGCAAGTTTAGTAGCTCTGATTTCTAAGGTGGATACTCTGCTGAATAGCGATACGTGGTCAGTAGCTTGTTGAGATGCAACTATGTAAATCGGGTCGTCTGTATATTTTCTAGCGATCTCCGGCTTACATAACACTACTGCTACTGCTCCATCAGATACTGGGCTACAGTGCAATAGCCTTATCGGGTCTGCTATAAGAGTAGATTTAAAAACATCTTCAATAGTTATTTCGTTTCTAAACTGGGCATACGGATTCTTAACAGCATGGTGATGATTCTTCACAGCTATTTGAGCTAATGCTATTCTACATTTCTCATTGTTTCTACCAAATTCGTACATGTACCTAGCCATAATCGTTGCGTATAGACCTGAAAAAGTAAAGCCAGAGTCAAATTCATGCGGATCTGCTGCAAACATAAGGTCGTCCACGATTTTCCCATACCTGTCAGTCATTTTTTCAAAACCACCCACCAATACAACGTCGTAAACGCCAGATTTTATAGCTAAGCATGCATTATGGAGAGCTGAACTACTTGAAGCACACGCCGCCTCCGTCTGAGTCATAGGTACGTTTAAGCCAAGTTCTCTGGATATGTAACCCGGAACTAAACCCAGCTTATTTGTAACTTGATACATGAAGCTTCCAAAGTAGCATGCCTGGATATCAGCTCTATGAAGACCCTTATCTACGGATTCTAAGGCGTCTAAGCCAGCTTTAACTACCATACTCTCAGGGTTTTCATACCAAAGCTCTCCAAATCTCGTCCTACCAACTCCTATGATAGCAGCATATGGTTTTCCAGTCATAGTTAAAATAAAATATTATACATTTATGATTTAAAACTTTACTATGAATTATGCATATTTTTCATAGTTTTGAAAGAAGTGTCTGGCCTACAATATAGTTAATATTTCAGTAGATTGAGCTCCCTCCTCCTTGGAGGATATATTAAAAAATATGGGGGAACCTTAGAATGGGAAGAACCATCGGTATATTCCTATTATTCCACCTATGAAGCTTATCGACACAAAGCCTATGGCAAAGCCCGCCGCAATCGGTATACCATACTCCTCGTATAGTTTAGAGCCCCCTATTCTAAGCGTTAGGTATTTAAGTATCCACGCTATGAGCGCTGGAAGCCACATCCCGAAGAATAGACATGCCTCGCTGAAGGCCATTAAGAAGCCTATGGGTTCAAATGGAAACCAGATGAACCTTGCATGGAGATACGATATAGCACCCAGTGCTATAAAACCTATGGCGAATATGTGAACCCAAGGATCTGTACCGGGAAGCCTATTCCAGTTATCTGGGTTTGCGCATCTCTCTAGAGGTGGTGAAGAAGCGTAGATGCCCCATCCAACTCTAGCGCCACCAAATACGTGAAAGCCCCAAATGTATGTGATCGTACTCACCAACGGTGTGATAGCTTGAACCACTAGGAGAATTTTAAACACATTCCTCGTATCAACTTTAAGTAGGTCTGCGAG
>CALKCG010000120.1 GCA_938082915.1 uncultured archaeon
CTAACAATAGCTTCTATTTTCTCTCTTTCACTATCGGTCAATTGCGGAGGCATATATTCTGAAATTATTTTCCTAGCCTTTTCTTCTGCGACTTGCTCTACTCTCTTTGAACCTAAGGCTATCCAGCTATGTCTATCTCTCTTGTCAAATAGGTCGTGGATGAAGAATTCACTCCTATAATACTTCACGGTTGAAATATCTTTCAGATAATTGCCTCCGATCCCTAACCGCATTATGACGTCTAATGCAAGCCTATCTTCATCAAAAGATATCCCCTTAAGCACTCTAAATACCATGTTATATAACTCACCGTCTATCAGTAATTGCTCTACACTGAATGTTGCAACAGCCTCCAAGCATCCAGCACCCGAAATGATCTCAGCTCCAGCAAATGCCGGAAGAACGGCGAGAAACGCCCTTTCAATCCCAGCCTGCTCGTCTAAAGTCTTTGAGTCTGTACGTGGGCCGAACCCCTCAGCCGGAAGATTATAGTAGTGAGCCACTTGAACAGCTCCAGCCGATAGTAAGCCTATTTCCACAACTCCTGCTAGCGGCGACCCATACCTCATGTCTAGTGGAGTGGATTTACAACCCCATATTATGGGTGAACCCGGATTGACCAACTGTATGAGCGTTATAGTCGCCAGGGCTTCGGCGCTCTGCAATACCATCGTACCGGCCAACGTTACGGGAGAAGAAACTCCAACAACCGGAGCGGAATTTACGATGGTAGGTATCATTTTTTCGGCGCAGAAAATTGCAACATCATCTCTTAAGGTTAGCGGACTGTTTGGACAATTAAGTACGCTAAACAGCGGTTTTTTGCGAAGCCCTTCTTCGTCCCTTATCACCGTAGCGATCTTCCACATGCATTCAAGGTTCTCCAGGGTGAGCGGCGACACCACTATGTGTTTTCGAGTATTCTCCAAAACCATTTTAAAGGAATACACGTCGTTGATCTCTGGCGGCACGTCAGCTGGGAAAAGGTGTGTAGCGTTTATAGAGACATTCTCCAAGTAGTCTACAATCCTCGCGACTATAGCGACGTCCTTACAATCGGCCTTCCTCCACTTCTTGCTGTCGAAGTCTATGACGTTTACAAGACCAGTTGAAGGCCTAGTGTACACTCTCCCTTTCTTCAAGGGGGCTTCGACTTTTTCATCTCTGCCAACCAATACGAAGCTCTCTGGAGCTTTCTTTAAAGCGTCTTCAACGATATAGGGTGGAATCTTTACAATTTTGCTCTTCTCTTCGACGTGTGCTCCGGCATTTGAGAATATCTTTAACGCCTCTTCTGTAACAACTTTTACACCTACACTCTCTAAAATCTTGAGGGCTGAGGTGTGGATAATATCCAGTTGTTCTTTCGTTAAAATCCGAAGACTCAATTCAATCACTTCTTTTTACAATATAACCGTTTTATTCAGACCCACTAATTCTGCGAATTTTTCAAGGATTGCCACATGGTCTCCGTATGCTATAGCCCAGTGTTGTCCCGCTCCAGCTTTAGCAGCTTCCTTAAGGAATTCTTCAACTTGAATCGTTGGTCGAACCAATAAGTGAGAATATCCCTCCGTCTTCACTCCGTCTATGGGGATAGACTCGCCCTTACTTATGATCAGTCTATAGTTATCTACGTCGTCTACTAGTGAAAGCATTGTCACAGTCCCTTCTTTACATATGAAGTACATGTACGCTCCTTCAACTTCGTCGAATTTCTCGTATTCGCAATCGGGTATTATCTTAATTTCCTTAGGGTTCTTAGCAACGTTGATGTCGAGCATCGTAGTATGCCCCATAAGTATCACGTTCTCAGACTCGTCAAAGGTGTAAACTTCAGCGAACAGTACGGGTTGACCCGTAAGCCTCCTAAGGATGAGCATTGCGATTGCTGTGTGAACGTCACCTTCCATTCCGACAACCCCTCCCCTCTCAAATATCGAAGGTACGTATAGACATGGACGTGTCTTAAGAAGACTGTGCAATTCATCGTCTAGATCTTGTATTGCAATTGCGTCTAAACCGTAATCGTTGAAGACTTTCGCCAAGCCGAGTGATGCACGAGCTGATACATACAGGCTTCTGTCTGAAACCTCTACCTCGAAATTCTCCCTCAGCCGGTTTACGAATAAACTCACCTCTTCATCTGATATACTCTGCGATGCTTTGAATAGTTCTGTCACGGAAATTCTAATGACTTTTGGACCTAGACGGGTAGTTATTTTGAACTCGTCACACCACGTATTTGCAATATCGGGATACCTCCATGGCAGTAGTCCAAGCTTGCTCTTCCTAAGCTCTTTAACAGTTCTTGCGGCTCTAGCATAACTGTGAATTTCTCTGAATAGCGATTCTTCATATTTCGTCCCAACTACTACCGAGAAATTCCTCCTCTCACGTTTTAAAACGTTTGAGAATTGTAGGGCTCCAACGGGACCAGTAGCTCTAATGAAATCTCTAACACTTAGCCGACTGGGCAGTTTTTCGTAGGGGCTGTAAAACCATAGAATCATGGGAATATCTCCAGGTGTTTCCTTCAACATTTCAATTAGAGGTATATCGGACGTCCAGATTATTGGACATATGAGTAGGAGGTCTGCACCCCTATTTTTGATCTCCTTAATCGCCTCTAAAGCCTGTTCTTCGTTCAGAATAATGCCAGTAGTAATCACCTCTGCAAATTCGCTTAGTTTAGAGTTTATGAAATCAACGTCTTTATTGATCAACTCTAAGAAGTCCGACCCGAACATTTTATATTTCCAAAACCACTCATTAGCCATTATGACTAAGCCGATCTTCGGCTTAACCGTTTCCACTTCAGACACCCATGGTCGACTTACTTTACCTTCTTTTCAAACTCTAAAATCGCCTTAATCTGGTCGGATATGCTTCCACCAGGGACGAATTTTCCTTCGAATACGGCGCCGCCAATCGTATACATACTGGCTCCAGCCTCTATTACCCTTCTGATCCTCTCGAAGCTGTTTATACTACCAGCAACTATCACATCTATATTGACGGACTTTACAACTTCCACCATGAGTTTTTCAGGGTCGCCAGTATACCGGTAAGCGAGGAGGTTTATCCCATCTACACCCATGTTTTCAAAAGCCTTAGCGTCGTTAATCATCTCTTCTATGGTTCCCTCAAGGACTTCGGGGATCCCTACAACCCTTCCAACGTAAGGATAGAATTTCGCAGCCTTTACAATCTTGAACGCTTTTTCAGCATACTCCCTTTTGACCCCAATAATATTCTTAACATTCATTTTCAAAGCCTGCTTAACAG
>CALKCG010000121.1 GCA_938082915.1 uncultured archaeon
TTAATAGCTCAAATGATGAATAGGTATGATACTATAGGTATAGACTGTGTAGCTGTTTGCGTCAACGACTTGATATGTATAGGTGCGGAGCCCGTGGCCTTAGTCGATTATCTTGTCGTCCAAGAGCCTAGGAAAGATTTGATAGAGCCCCTCATGGAGGGGATAGCTAAAGGTGCTGAAGAAGCATCGATAGCCGTCGTAGGCGGTGAAACGGCGGTTATGGGAGAGGTAGTTAAGGGCGTTAGAGAGGGATATGGTTTTGATTTAGCCGCTATGTGCGTAGGGATTGTGGATAAAGGTAAGATATTGACTGGTTCTTCCATCAAACCTAAGGATTATGTAATAGGTTTAACTAGTACTGGCATACACTCTAATGGGTTGACTCTAGCTAGAAAGGTTCTACTATCTAAGTTTACAATTGATAGCTATATTGAAGAGCTTGGATGCAGTTTAGGGGATGAACTTTTAAAACCTACGAGGATATACGTTAAACCTATTCTGAAGATTTTAAGCGAGTTTGAAGTTCACGGATTGGCGCATATAACAGGTGGGGCTTTTACAAAGCTTATGAGGATAGGCCGTCTAGCCAATGTAGGCTTCAACCTGTATAATATGCCTGAACCGCCGCCCGTGTTTAAACTCATACAGAATATAGGCTCAATAGATGATAGGGAAATGTATAGGACTTTCAATATGGGTATAGGCTTCTGCGTAATTGTTCCGCCCTATGAGGTAGATAATGTAGTAGAAGCATGTAAAAAAATGGGGGTTGAAAGCCACATCATAGGGGAAGCCTCGGAAGAAATGAAAGTTAAAATCAGAGTCAACAATAGGTCTTTTACTTTACATTAAGCTTTTTAATAATGTTACTGTTCGTCTCTAAATATCCTTTAGCGTATTCTTGCGTGGTTTTCTTCTCAGATATAGGTGCTTCCAAGATTTTAGGAATTAAACCAGTTTGAAGACTCTTTATGATCGGCGTTGCAAATTCTATTTCAACATTCATGTCCTTAAGTTTTGAAAGAATATCATCTATCTCTTCCTTATTCCTACCAACTACGAAGAGTATGCCTTCTGGTTTACCTAGAGAGCTTATGACCATAGTGACTTGAGGTATCTCCCGAATCCTTTTTAAAAACTCACTTCTAAACCTATGATCTGGGAAGTTTACACCTATACACATATACTCGGTTAAACCAAGCTTTTCAAGGTCTAACACGACAGTGTAACCTTTTATTACACCCATTTCCTCAAGTTTGTTAATTCTGTATGCTACGACGTTGGGATGCATGTTTAGTTTTCTACCTATGTCTACGAGTGTGATACTAGAATCTTCTAAAAGTAATGAAAGTATTCTTAGATCTTTTTCATCGATTTCAGCATTCATATATTCACCTCATCTAAACAGCTTTAAACTTCTTCCACCATTTCTCATATGAGTGTACCATGTCTTCAGAAACACTAGGCATTCTATTTTTGATGATCTCAATAAAATCATCCATTGTTATCGCTCTAGCCTCATTTTCATTTTTCTCAAACACTTCTCGAACTACTCTTATTTGTGCTTCTTGAACTACATCCTTAATGTCACTACCAGTATAACCTTCGGTTAATTTTGCAAGTTCATTGAAATCCACATTCTCGTCGAGCTTTAATCGTTTACAGTATAATTTGAATAATTCAACTCGAGCCTTGTAGTCTGGGGGAGGTATATATATTCTCTTCTGGAACCTACGTATGAAAGGCTCATCTAAACTCCAAGGCTTATTCGTAGCACCTATGACGTAGAGGTAGAGATTCTTATTCTTATCGTAAAGTCCATCCATCTCTTTAAGTAGTTGGTTTCTAGCTCTAACTTCCCCCCCAACTTCATGGTCTCTAATTCCGACGAGCGAATCTATTTCATCTATGAATATTATCGTAGGTTTCTCCTTAAGCGATAATTGTCTAGCGTTATCAAAAAGGGTAGCTACATTCTTTTCAGATTCGCCGAGCCATTTAGACATTATAGTGGCGGAGTCTACGTAGAAGAAGTTTGCATCAATTTCATTAGCCACAGCGGCGGCCAGCATGGTTTTACCACAACCGGGGGGTCCGAAGAACAGTATTCCTCTAGGCCATCCTAGGGGGAAGAGGTCTGGTCTCTTAACCGGGTATACTATTGCCTCCATTATAGCTCTCTTAGCTTCTTCTAAGTTGGCAATATCATCCCACTTAACATTTGGTCTATCTTTATCTTTAATAAGAAGATTAGATGTTGGCTCTTTACCAGTGAATTTTACGTCAAAGCCAGTCGTTTCTAAGTCTAAACTTTGAAACTCCTTAACCCTTTTCAAATACTCTTCTGCTTTTTCAGCATAAACCCTCGCTTGAGGAGACTGAGGATATAGCGAGCAAACGGTTAATAGTATTTCAGCTGCTCTGCGATATTTAACGGCCGCTAACCCAGCTGCTCCTTGCCTCTCAAGGTTTATAGCATCTAAAGCATTCTTTTCAGCCATCTTTATAAGTTCTTCATAAGCCATGGGATCCCCCCGGGGTTAAGCTATATTATTCTTATAATTCCCTTCTCTCTTAGACGTTTGATCGCATTCTTAACCTCTTCAGGCGTTAATTTTAACTCTAGAGCACATTTGCTAATGCTAATCTTACCCTGATTTCTAACTATGTAATCGTAAACTTCCTCATCTATCTTCTTATACATCCAATTTACAGTTTTCGCATGAATAGAGGGGGATGTAGCAATACTTATCTCCCCTTCGGCAATTGGTTCGCCCAGCTTAGGCAACTCTGGAAATCTCTCCCTAATTTTCTGTTCGGCTATTATCGACGCTTCTTCAATTATACGTCGAGCTTCTTCATTAAGAAGGTGGGGTGTATCAACTCTCTGCATGGATACGCCAGTTTCAAGAACTGTTTGATTTAGAATTCTATGTATCTTGTCGAGTTCATTGGAAACTTCAGGCACTACTCCAGAAAGCTTCTTACTAACTTCATTAACGATTCCTATGACTGGGGAAAGCTGCGCCATTATATCTCCAAACTCTTTAACTGTTTCGAGTCTAAGGATAACACGTTCAATGCTTAACTGAGCACTCATTATAAGTTTTGCCATATTTCTAATCTCTGCACACTCATTAGCATACATTACAGCATGGGTTCTATCGTTTGAAAGGTGAGCGCCTATACATTTTTCAAAAACCTGTCTATCTCTTCTCTGAAGTTTATTCAGCGTGTTTTCAAGCTTATCTTTTTGAACCTGAAGACTATAAATAGCTTTAACTATCCTCTCCTTTAAAGGTTTATTCGATACTTTAAGCCTATTTTCAACCTTTTTCCAAAAGGCCATGGTCCTCACCGAACAACCATACCTTCAAAGATTACCCTCCTTAAACGTTACTCTACGACTTTAACGTTTATTGGAGAGCCTTCTTTCTTATCTTTAGCAGACTTATCCTCCGTCTTTGATTCTCCAATACTTGTACTTGGAGGTGCAAGTCCGCCTCCAATTTCAATCTTAGGTATAACTGGTTTGACTTCTGGCTTTATAGCTGAGGGTGGTTTAAAATCTAGTTTTGAAAGCTTCACTATCGTATGCTCAAGTTGCTCTTTCTCATTAAAAGATTTCGTTAAACCGTCTTCAACTATGGATATTGCATCTTTAAATAAATCCTCATTGATCTCACCTGTGGCTTTCTGCATTTTAAGACTTGTTCTAAACATCTGAAGTTCCCTGATTTGCCCGTTTAATTTATCTACACGGTTTTTAAGTCTTGCAACTAAGTTGTCTCTTCTATCCTTGAGTTCTTTCAGAGATGCTTCATGCGTTTTCTTAAATTCGTCGTAAGTTTCGGCTGGAATTTCACCCATTCTAAACAATTCATCCAACGCCTGTATACGCTTGATAGTTAAGTCGAGGGATTTAGCTATCTCAAGGGATTCTAACTCCCACGGGTAGAGATACACCAATGTGCCGGATTCTAAGCTAAACTGCTTACTTGGACATCTCAGGAAATCGCCGTTTCCAAACTCTACTTCTACGTCTGTAACCTGCTGGTTTACATCCGCTATAAGCCCTACGATTCTGCCCAAGGTTCTTCCATAACTATCTCTTACGTGTTTGCCTAAAAACTTCTTAAACTCATTCAACTCTAAACTCATACATATCACCTCCTAATACGTTCAGACTCGGGGGAGGGGAGCTCAGGAAGCCTCTCCTTCAGTTTTTGCTCCGCTAAGGCTGATGCTTCAGCGAGTATCTTCTGAGCTTCATTGCTCATTGGCTCTAAATCCCATCTTTGACCTGAAGCCTCTCCAACCTCCACCACCATTTTGCCTAATTCATCTCCTATACGTCCAAGCTCATAGCTGACTTCAGGCACTATGCCTCCAAGCTGTTTCCTTAAAGCCGTTATAACTCCTGCGACAGGGCCCATAACTGTTATAACGTCTCCAAATTCTTCAACAGTTTCAAGCCTTAAGAGGACATGCTCTAACGCAAGCTTACTTTTTAACAGGAGTTTTGAAATTTTTCTAACCTCTGCGCATTCATTTGCATAGAGGGAGGCCCGAGCATCGTCCCCCATAGCTTGAGCTGCAACGCATTTCTCGAAGAGCTCCTTCTCATGCTGCTCCATTCTCATAGCTGTCATATCAAGCTTGCTTAATTGACTTTTAAGCCTATATATGGTTTCATCTATCTTCTCTTTGAGCGGTTTCTCGCGCTTGACAATCCCAGTCGGCTTATCCCAACCTTTAAGCTTTTTACTCATGAATTCACCTCAAATCAGCGAAGTTAGAAAGCTCAGAAGTAGACTTAAGAGTAGTCGAAGATTTTTTAGTTAAACTTAACATGCGAAGGGTTAAGTTTTTTCTTATTTCAAAAATACCTTTTAAACTTCACACAAGCAAAAGTAATACGCTTGTGTAGCTCTACGTCTTATCAAATGAAATACCATTGTTGAAATGCAATTAATAAGCGTCCTGTTCGTTATTCACAACTCAGATAATTGTTACACGTAAACCGCTTAGAATGTAGACTAACTTTGGCAATATTAACCAAGCTTTTACAGTTTCTTGCCTTATTATGTTTCCATTTTAATCTCAACTGTAATCGATAGAAGTTACTGACGCTTAAAGAAGCTTGCAGAAAGTTAGGCATTCATCCAAATACTTTAAGAAAGTGGGATAGGTAGGGGAAGGTTGGTAGAAGAAAAACACCTAAAAGTGAAGTTGAACGTTTAGCCATGAAACTTCCGATGTGCCGTCCTTTACCGTTGGCGGCGAAAGCCATCCATGAAGCCTTTAAGGCTGAAATGGAACGGATAGTTATAAAATGTCAACTATCCGACAACGGTTTTCAAATTATTGGATAGAAACGTCAATAATTAGCTATGTTCATTTCCTCTACGTATCGGATATCCGTGAACATCAATGAGAGGGTCAAACATAATGCTCCGAGTATACTACAACCTAGAAACAGATCAACTATGCCAGTGAATTCAGCTAGGGGTCCTGAAATTATCATCCCTACAGGCGATGCGAGGTTGCATAGGGTCATCATCACGGAGCTTACTCTACCATATAGATGCTTAGGAACGATCGTTTGAACAACTGTAATAAATGATACATTTATAATCGGTAGACATAGATGCGACGTAAACATGGCAGAGGCGATAAGCCAGAAGAAGCCCTTCGGTGAAAGAGCTGTAAGCGCATACATTGCAAAGAAAACATAGAGGAAATACATAGCTGTAAGCATTTTCCTTTTAAATCCTCTAATTACAGACATAAGCACTCCACCTAGAAGCATTCCGACTTGGGAGGCTGCCATTACAAATGCTAACTCCGATGCTTCACCTTGATGAGTGAACCTGATGTAGTAGGGGAGGAGGACGTCTAGGGGCATGGCTAAGAAGTTAATCATCATAGCTGTCATGAGTACTGCCATAAAACCCTTAGTGTATTTTATGAAAGTTAAGCCCTCTATAAAATCTCTGATGAAAGATGTTTTCCCCTCGCTGGTTTCCGTCTTTACAGTAGGTATTTTGATTATTATAAGTGGAATTATAGCGATTAGAAAGGTTGCTACGTCAAGCCAAAGTATTTCACGAATCGTCCATATTTCCAACATCATGGCGGCTGTGACAGGTCCTATGAAGCCGACTACACCACCCAATAGGAAGTTTAAACCGTTTATACGGCTTAACTTATCGCTTGGAACCATAAGAGGAATTAAAGTGGATACTGCGGGCGCTTGGAAAGCTTGGAAAACGCTTCTAATGGCGATTAGAACGATTAAAGTCCATATCGAGATTACATTAAACCAGAATAGCACTATAAGTATCAGAGCAATTAAAGCTTGAAGGAAGTCTGTAACACCTATTAGAATTTTACGGTTCCATCGGTCAGCGAAAACACCAGTGAAAGGTGTTAAAACTACGAAGGGGGTGAACGCTGCAAAAGACGTTATGGAAAGATAGACAGCACTTTTA
>CALKCG010000122.1 GCA_938082915.1 uncultured archaeon
TGGTTTTGCTAAGCAGTAGCGGGTTGAAGCCAAGTCTGGCAGGGGGAACATAGCTAGGTTGAAACGCTTCGCTATTTTAGCAGTATTCCCCATGGCTCTACGTATCTCCTCAGCATGCGGAATATCTTCCGCAGACGTTAACCTGCCCACGTGACAATCCGACCTATTAAATCGACAATCCGATCCATGAAAACTGGATTATACCCCCTAGTAAAACTCTTCCAAACCCACTGTGTATTGCCCCCTCGCCCAATAAATGATCCGTATCATTTAAAACAACCTCCCTCCCGTCATTCACTGGCGGATCTTCGCGAAATCCCTCTGAATTGGGAGATATCCAATCCGCAGGACTGTTGAAAAGATTAGCATTGGTTCCACTTCGCTCATCACCATACTGAAAAGTCACCCCCACTGGGTGTTGCTTAAACTTCTCAGCCTCGTAAGACTTGACGAAGCGTATAAAGTAGTACTGCCATTCCGTCGAATAGTTGCCAGCTTCATTACATATCTCATAGAGGACATTGTCAAACTCGTTCACGGTATCCACCACTTTACGGACATATTCTTCTTGCAAACTTAAAACACCCCTATTCTTGAGAGTATAATAGTCCAACCGTCCACCATCAACCCCATTCACATTGTTATCCGGATGAAACGGGTGGAACTCCCAACCTTGAATGGCAAATTGAGCGCAATGCCCCTCAAAAAGCATGATCGACGCATAGATGCCTCTCTCAGCAGCCATCTCCACTCTACGGCGCAAACGTTGAAAATAAGACTCGTCAAACATATGCAGGTTGAATTTAGGCTTCCCATCCCTCGCAAGCCAAAGTCTAGTACGCTTCTGTGGATACGGCTGATAAAATGAGAAAGACCTATCAAGACTATAGCGGCATTTCCCAACGCCATAACCGGATAAAATTATGGCCATACTTCTGGAAAGAGTCTAAATAGGTTGAAAAGTCAAACAGAGGAGGCGGGTCTACTGGCCCCATATCCTGTAGATTGCTCCACGTATGCGACCCAGTCAAATAAACTGCTCGTTCACCATCGTCGGTAAAATACCTCGGATTCTCTGAATGAACATATAAAGAACCCTTTAAATACCCCATTCTTCCCTCATAGATATTACCCGACGATAGGATTTAAAAGCTAAGAAAATAAACTTTAACCGGAAAACATCATTTTTGGGACCTCATCAGAATTCCCACCTCCAATCTCCCAACTAATAGAATCCACTAAAGAATTAAAACGTCAAAGTTAGAGCTACTTTTTCAGCGACTAGATTTTTAACAGCCTCCCATCTACACTTCGAATACTCGACTTCGCTTTTAACGTTTTCCTCTGAAATCCCATAAATCTCCATGATTCTATCGGATCTATCTTCTTCAAGTAGACGTATATCAACATGGTTACGGTAGCATTCCATAAGATCGTTCAACGCTTCTTTAACTCTATTAATCTTCTCACCGATGATTATGAAAGCCACATTGCATAAGCCCCTCTTAACGCCTAAAATACCGAGAGCCTCGTTTATCTGACGTTGAGTAGACGCTCTAACTAAAACCTCCATGGGTATGCTCTTGGCAATATTTAGTTTACAGTTGAAAGCCTCTAAAGCAGTTAAAACGGAGACAAGCACGTGTTTAAAACCGGCTATATTCTCGGCATTCAAAATCTGAACATTTAAATCACTTAGGTCTTCACGGACTTTTCTAACCAGTAGCTCAGGGTTTTCCACGTAGATTTCTCTAACCGTTAAAACCCCAAGATAAAATCCATATCCTTTAAGTTCCACTATCATGGAGAAACTCCCTTACTATCCTATTGACTATTTTCCGTTTAACGCCAGCCTCCACTAGAATCCTCTTAACGTCTCTAAGACTCCCCCCCTCAGCCTTGACCTTCAACCAGATTTTTGCAGCAGACTCTCTAATCTCGTGTGGAAATATTATCCAAGCCTCCGTTTCCCTAACGTAATAATTGGGCTTCACGATAGACCAGGGCTTAAAATAGAGACATGCTATCCTAGTCTCCAAAGCGCCCATATTTTCAAGGTGGTTTTTAACGAGCATTAAACTTTTACCTGTATCTGCTACGTCATCAACCAATAGAACTTTCTTCTCATTGACAGGAACCTGTATGTCTTGCGTTATAGTAGGCTCGTCTTTCGTCTTTCCAATATCCAAGTAAAATTCAACCTTTATACTCGTAATATTTGGATTATCTAGAAAATCCGATAGAAGTCTTGCTGGAATCCATCCCCCTCTAGCTATTCCCACAATTAAATCGGGTTTAAAACTTGAAGCTTTAATCATCGACGCTAAGTCTAAGCACATCTCATAGATCTCATCCCAACTTGGAGCTTCATAGGTCACCAACTCAACCACCTTTGAGTAAGACTGTTGAAATTCGCGTTAAACAGTATACGGGGCATTAAATTATTCTGAGCTTGCTCTAATTAAGCCTAACGCATCGGCAACAGTCTTAGTAGTATTAAAAACCTTTACAGCGTACTTTTCATGAACATCTCTTTTACGCGAAAGCCCGTAGAGCCTATCCATGAAGATCCTCTTACCGCTCAAGTCTTTAGCATTAACCACTATGAAGGAGTAGTATCTGAAGAAATCGTCTTCAGGTTTTTTCGTAAAACCAGTTTTATCCATGCGTGTAGTAATTTCTCTAAGCTGTTGATCAGCGACTTTATCACCTTCTAAAGCCCTTCTTCTAACGTACTCTAAAGTATAATCCCAAATTTCTTCAAAAATCCGTCTTTCTTCGCTTCCCTCGGGGAATTCAGCGAGTACTTCAAAAAACTTAAGCTGATATATTGCAGACATTTTAAGCTTTAATTTACCCTTACATGCATTTGCAATGGTTCGGTATACTTCAACGCTTTTATCACTGCCGGAGTGGAAATCTAGAATAGCGTTGAAATACCCAGCTACGGCTGATAGAGCTTCAACTCTTCTTTTAAGCTCATCCAATGAGCCCTTATAGTCCTCCCTCTTACTGAATCCCACATTCGGAGCTACTAGATCAACAGCCATGCCCATTCTCCTACACTCAGAGAGAACGTAGAATAGCTCCTTTGGATCTGTAAGCTCAGGTGTTTCATCGAGTGAAAGTTCATAGCTGAAATCACCACCAGTTTTACATTTAAAATACTCATACAGTTCTTTGGACTTGAGTAGACATAATCGGTATTTTAAGGCAAACCTCATAACTTCCTCCTCAGTAAAGGATATTTCAATGCAGTCCAACACATAGTGATGATGGGGGTGAATATTACGAAGCACGTCTTCCGCCGCCTCGCCGTACTCCATCCAAAACCTCGCTTTAACATCTTCGATAGACCACTTTAACGGATCTGTAAACTCGTATCTGATTAGATCTGAAGCGTCTACTGTTATACCTCTTACAAAACCCGTTTCAACTGCCTCATCTATCATCCTTCTATTGTAATTCATAGACGCCTCCAACTCTTCCAATACATACTCGCCTGTCTGCTCATTGCGTGAAAGTATTCTGGTTAAAGCTCTATCAGGCTGTCTAACAACAATTAAATGGTCGATTTCAGTGCCATAATTATCAAAACCTGCTTTAAAGCACTTCAAAGCTATATTGTTGTACAGAGCTTCAGCATCGAGTCCAGTATGACCAAGCCACTCTGGATATACTCCCGGCGGCGCGTTTACGACTTCTTTAAGGGAAAATTCTCTACCCGCAGATAGTTGAAAATCTGCTGGAACATTCAACTCTCTTAAGACATTTAAGAGATGGTCGAGGGTAAACAGCATTCTAACGCCTAATCCTAGCCTAGCCATTTTACCTAGGTTTTTTGGACCGAATTCAGGTCTCTCTCTTAAGAGTCTTCTCAGGTTATCGGTGTTAAAGTCCACCATAGATATCGTATAACCGTCAATTCTACATACAATATTCTCCTTAAAAATAGTGGGAGGTTCCACTTCGTTTTTCGCTACGTAGAGCATCTTTTCAGTATTACATAAATCGGCCACACAATATAATGCATTATTTCTAATTCTTATTGAATCAATTATCAGCTTAATTTTTTTAAACTCACAGTTCTTAGCATTTATGATCTTCCTATCTTCTATAGTTATCCCAGTCTTGAAAATTCCCAATTCATCAATCATTCTACATAGTTCTTTAAATTCACCTTTAAGAGCGTCTTCTATCAATTGGAAAACCAATTTAAAGAACACTTACAATTACATTTAAATTTGATTTCCCCCCACTTCCTCCTACGAAGACAACTTTTTATAGCCCACCTTTAATATCTGAATTGGAAAGGGGCCGTCGGCTAGTTTGGTCTAGGCTACGTGGCTCGGGCCCACGTGATCGCCGGTTCAAATCCGGCCGGCCCCACTTTCCAGTTAAAGACGTTATAGTGATGACCTTAGGTAAGTAACATTTATATTATGTTGTAAATTTCTAATTTTCTGGTAGAATCTGTTGGATCGTGGCTCTCCCGGCATATCTGATGCCGTCTCCTCAACTATCCGAGAATTTAATGAAACTTCCAATATGTTAAGGGACATGCGTATTAAACTTGAAAAACTTAACCAGTTGATTTCAAGTGGTGAGGTCAGTTCTAGGACAGCAGAGTCTATTAGAAGAGAATACATGTCTCAACTCATAGGGCTTCTAGATAGGTTTTTCAAGCTTAGAGCAGATCTGGAAGACTTAAGAATTAGATGCATTGTTGAAATGGAAAGAGCTAAAGTCGATATTGGTATGTCAGGTTCTTCAGATATAATATCAAGGCTTGAAGAGCTTACGATACGGATAGATGATGCTTTAGAAGGTCTAGATATGGATTTTAAACTTTTCATAGCGTCTCAATATGCTCAATATCTTAAAAGCCCGGATGTAAATCAGAATGCTTTAAAGGAGAAGAAGCTCATATACCGTAGATTTGTCGATTCAATAATTGAAAGTTGGCTTGTAGATAAAGCAGATTTAGAATCGGAGCTATCAGATCTCGAGAAGGAGTCTAACAGTCTTAGAGAACAGCTTAAAGAACTCTGGGTCAGATTTATGGTTGGTGAGTACGATAGAAGCGAATACGACGTCAAAAGGTCTAGGCTAGAAGAAGAACTGTCCTCTATAAATACGCGTATTACAGAGCTCAGGAGCAGGTTGGATGCGATTGATGAGCGGATAATTGAGTTGACAAGTGTAATAGGAGCTGAGGAAGTTGAGGAAACTGGTTAATATTCTAACAGGGATCTTACTGTTATCAGTGTTTTCATCTCTAATTTCTAGTCCTAACTTAGCTGAAGCAGAGTCTAAAGTTAATCCAGTACGAATATACGTAGAGACTCCGTTGAAAATTAAGTATATTTCTGAGCCTGTTGTTTTCTCCGCTAATTTCTCCTATGGTGAGGCTGCTTTAGGCTCTCTGAGGCTTTTCGATGAGATGGGTGTGGAAATACCATATCAAATACTTAAGGCAGAATACTATCCAAACACACAGTA
>CALKCG010000123.1 GCA_938082915.1 uncultured archaeon
GGCTGGCGAACTCGCCGACATTAAAATATTCTTAACCGCTTCGAACGACGTTAGATTTAAACGGTTGGCTAGACGTGAAGGTAAGTCTATTGAGGAGGTGACTAGAGAAACGTTGCAGAGGGAGGCTAATGATAGGTTTAGATATCGTCAGTTTTACGGTATAGATTTTCAAAACCTCTATATATATGATATTGTGTTGAATACCGATAGACTTCCAGTGCTGTCCGTTTTCAAGATTTTGAAAACATTAATAGATGAGTATGTCAAACTTAAAACCAAGCGGTCATCCGAGTAAAAAGGATGGGGGTTTACATATGATAGAAGTAGGTCGAGTTTGCGTTAAAACCATGGGTAGAGAAGCGGGTAAAAAATGCGTTGTAGTTGACATAATAGATGAGAAGTTTGTTTTAATAACCGGGCCTAAATCGGTCAGCGGAGTTAAAAGGAGAAGAGCAAACATTAAGCATGTAGAGCCTACCCCCTACAAACTGGAAATAGCTAGAGGTGCTACTGACGATGAAGTAGTAAAGGCGATTGAGAAAGCTGGGCTGCGAGAATTATTTGAAAAGCCTTTAAAGCCTGAGAGGAGGATCGTTGTTTGAGACTTCAACCCCCTTGGGAGGTTAAAAGAGAAGTCCTCTACAAAACCTTTGAAGAGACAGATGAAGCATATGGCAAACCGCCTTGGAAGAGAACCATAGACGAATATCTAGAATACGGAGTTATCGTGTTAGATAAGCCAGCCGGTCCTACGAGCCACGATGTGACAGCCACCGTTAAGAGGATTATTGGTGCTAAGAAAGCCGGTCACGGGGGGACTCTAGAGCCTTCTTCGGAGAAATCCTCCCGCTACCGGTGTACTGCCAATAGCGTTAAATGAAGCTACAAAAGTTCTCCAGGTTTTATTGTCTGGAGGCAAGGAGTACGTATGCGTAATGAAGCTTCACGACGACGTTTCTGAAAGTAAGATTAGGGAAATTGCTGAAGAATTCCAGGGCGATATCTACCAGAAGCCTCCTTTAAGGTCTTCTGTTAAAAAAGCCCTTAGAACTAGAAGCATCTACTACATAGATATACTTGAAGTCGATAAGCGTTATGTGCTACTGAGAGTTGGCTGTCAAGCAGGCACATACATTAGAAAACTGGTGCATGATATGGGTGAGGTTCTAGGGTCTGGAGCACACATGAGAGAGCTTCGAAGAACTAGAGTTGGTCCCTTCAGTGAGGATAGAGGTTTAACAACGTTGAGAGATTTAGCCGAAGTTGTTGGAGCGTATAAGGCTGGAGATGAGAAAATACTTAAGTCTATAGTTCAGCCTGTTGAAGAAGCTATTGCTTTAATACCGAAAGTTTGGATTCGAGATACAGCCGTCAATGCTATATGTCATGGTGCAGATCTAGCATTACCAGGTATTGTAAGCTTAAACTCTGGCATAGAAGTTGACGATTTAGTCGCCATATTCACCCTCAAAGGTGAACTCGTAGCTCTAGGTAAAGCTTTAATGACCAGTGAAGAAATACTTGAAAGAGAAAAAGGTATAGCTGTTAAAACTGAAAGAGTAATAATGAAACCTGATACCTATCCTAAAGCATGGAAGTAACTCTTCAGAAAGATTTTAGTCCACTTTTAAGCTTATCCATAAGCCTATCGTAATCTTCTCTATTAACAGGTATGTCAACGGTTTTACCCGTGAAATTCGACAAAATAATTGCATAAACTATTTCAAGAGACCATATGCTGTCTTCACCGGAAGCTAGAGGCTTTTTGCCGTATTTAACGGCTTCGGCGAAATCTCTAATTATCTC
This sequence comes from uncultured archaeon, assembly GCA_938082915.1. Classification (GTDB taxonomy): domain Archaea; phylum Thermoproteota; class CALKCG01; order B24; family B24; genus DTBU01. The sequence continues at coordinate 1,807 of CALKCG010000123.1, forward strand.
GCTATGCCCCCCCCTCCCTTCTACGTTTACCTCTCTCCAGCTTGCCTTCGGCCTGCCCCACGGCTCTTTAGAAGTTCTAATATGCGTTTCAACGTCTGGTTCAGCTACGCCGATTCTCAATTGTGATCCAAAATCTAGAATAACCTTGCCTTTAGTTCCGCTTACAACCATCCTATCAAATTGGGGACTATCGACTAAACTCACTTGAACTGTTGCATGACAGTTGTTTTCAAAAACCAATGTCGCACTAGCTAAGTCTTCAACTTCAATATCATGAAGCTTCGTATCTATGAAGCCTGCCACCCTCTTAGGCTTCCCTAGAAGCCAGCACATCGCGTCTAAGTGGTGGATCGTTTGATTTATTAAGACGCCAGCTCCCGAAGTCCTCCAGTTTTTACGCCATGGAGAATCTTCATAGTAGAGTTGAGTACGGTAGTTTGCAACTTCAAGTGTAGCTCTGAGCAACTTACCTAGCTCCCCAGTCTCCACCATACTTTTTACGATTTTCAAAGCTGGGTTTGTCCTATACGTAAAAGCTACTCCAAGCTTAAGACCCCTGGCTTTAGCCTTCTCAATCATTTCATCGGCTTCTCTAACCGTTATCGCCATGTGCTTCTCAACTAAAACGTGCTTACCAGCGTCTAAAGCATCTAGAGTCATTGGATGGTGTAGAAAGTGTGGAGTACATATGCATACTACATCTAAGTCTTCAAGCATAATGAGTGCTCTATAGTCTGTAAACCATTTAACCCCATATTTTTCTCCAATGTTTCTAGCAAGTTCCTCAACAATGTCGCATACCGCTAACAGCTCTGCACTTTCACATTTCTTTATAGCTTCTATATGTGTCATCCCTATACCTTTAAGACCTATGACTCCAAACTTCACCTTCTCCACTTTGAGAAACACCCATTATCCACTTCTAACTTAAAAGCTTTTAAACTATTCTAGAATAGCCACGGTACTATTGCATGTGTTTGAATAAACTTTTCTTAAAACATACTCTGTTGAACGTTTAACTGCCTCCTACCAGCTATGGTTTTAATAAACGATATTAGTCTTTCAAAGGCAAGTATTCGAGCTATGTTTTTTGAATTTGGAGGTCCTGGCTTTTTCATGTAGAAAGCATTAATATCATATATTGTTCCATAGATACCGGCGTTTAAAGCCAATTTAGCAAGCCTCACAAGGTCAACGATGTAACCAGCTAACGCTGGGCTATCGTTTATCCGCATGTTGACTATGATTTCGTCTTTAACATCGTTAAACGAAGTATATTCTATATATATTGAGACAAATTTTTTATCACCTAGAGAGCTTAGGAAACCCGTAGGCCTAATGTAGCTAGGCGTATAATAGCCTAGTATATCTTCAACTATACTGCTCTTCGTGTACTCTTTAGCTCTACTCCTCTTCTCATCGAGTAGAGATTTGAAGTCGCTATTTCCACCTATATTCAGTTGAACTACGCCAAGTACCCTTCTATTTCTCTCCCTGAGGTGCTCCAGTATGTCTGCTGTAAGAGGTGTTGCACCAGTTGCCCCGTCATCGCCTAAAACAAGTCCTCCAAACTTCTCAGCCGCTGAAACATATGCGTAATCGTTTGCTATGGGGGTTGGTATTAAATTCACGTAGGAAAGCGGCTTCCCCTCTTCCATAAGTTTTAAAGCCAAATATGCGTAGAGTTGTGATGGAGTAAGCTTTCTCTCTATAACCGCTTTTTCCAAGAACCTATACTCGTTGAATGGCTCAGCATACTGAGTGGTTGTAGCATCCACTATTACATCTGGCTCTGTCTTTCTAATAAACTCGTACATTTCCTCTACGGAGCGTTGGAAGCTTCCCCCATAATCTAGCGAACCCACTGGGAAAAGCTCTTTAACAAACCCCATTTCTATCCCTGGGTAGACAACTACGCCTTTAAGTGTATGCGGTACATTCCTAAGCTTGTAAAACTTTCTCGCAACGTCGTACATTGTTTTCCCAACTTTTCTAGCGTCAACATCAACGCATGCTACAACCTTAATATCATTGATATCCACGCCAATATCGAAACTTGCCAACGGCACTCCGTACGGATTAATTTCACCTCTTTTCAACCTTTCAAGACCAACCGTAAAGAAGGTAGTTACATAACCTGCTCCAAGTACTAACGTTTTCACTTCAGGCAAATCTAACCCCTCAAATATTTTATAATCATAAAATATTTTACATATATAAAAATGTTTTGAATAGATCTTAGAAACACGATGGAAAAGAGAGCCATCTAGCTTACTTTTCCCCATAGCATTCTTTCAGTCTCAAGCCCATTAGAGTCGTGGGGTTTACTTTGAGCTGAAGTCGAACAGTCTTTATGCACAAACGTCTCTTATGGTCTTTGCAACTCCATATTTCCGTTTCAAACTCTCCAACTCCTTCCTTCTACTTTTAAGCTCAGGGTCGATGACGCATAATGCTTCAAACACTAGACAGCCAAGGCATTTAGAGTATATGAACTTAAAACTTCTTCCAACACCTCTAATCCTCCAACACTTCACACAGAAATGTCAAAGGAGGACATCCCTAACTCTGCTTGGCTTCGGTTTGTACTTCTCCATCGAATTTCCATTAAATTTATATGGATTTTCGAGTAGTCCCTCCCCTCTAGCTTTATTCTTTCACGATTTATCTAAAAAGGTGCTTGAAATATAGAAAGCTTATGAGTTTAGCCGTGGGTAGTTTCTGCTGAGAGTTCTTGTAACAGTTTTCCACTGTTTTTCCTCAGCTCTAGTGCCTTTGAAAACTTTGTTATACGCCTCTACTTCGCTTTAAACCTTCGTCTACAGCAGTTAATTTTAAATGCTTTTTGACCTAATATCTTGTAGGTGTTGAGGATGAGCAAGTGTAAATCTAGGAAGAGTGTGAAGAAGGAAGGGCGGAAGGAAAAGCAAGAGGTAAAGCAGTGAAGGATGGTCGTCGTTCCTCCTATGTATTTTTAAATCTTCGGAAGAATACCTGAATACTTTTCCATTCTCATTTTTCTCCTTCAAGCTGTATAAGCCAAGTCATCCAGTAAAGCTCTATCGGTCTATATCTCCGCATGCTAAAGCAACCTCTTCGGCTTTCCTTATAAACTCCATATCGTCGTTTACGGGCTTCAACCCAGTTTTAACTAGAATATAGTTTACGACTCTTTTAACGATGTTATCAGACATAACAGTACCTACACCGCCTACCATCCTCAAATACTGGAAAGTTATTAATCCAACTCCTTTAATCCTGCTGATGGGTCCCCTCCTCCAATTTTCAAGTTTAGCGTCTCCCGCCCAAGCTCTAAGAGCTAATTTATCATAATCGCTTATGGTTGAAAGATAAGAGGCTACACTCTTCGTAATAACCCATGACCTCTCACTCCTCCACACCCATATCAACTTATCAATATCTGCATTGACAAGCTTTTTAAGGTTCTTTATTGTTCCAGTTTCAACAAACCCTTTTCTAAACTCTTCAACTTTCGGAACAACTGCTGTAAGATAGTTTAAACTTATCGACGTAAAGGCCGCGTCAACAACCATTAAAACAACACTTCCACTCCACCTCTCAGTTCTAAGACATCTCTCGCAATGTTCCTTTAAACCTGAACCTTCTACATGTAACTGTTAACAATCCTCTTCATCAAAGCCATCGACACTCTTCCCACCATAATGTTCGCCATCAGTTTTAAAATTGGATTTTATTCACGCTACTTTGAAGAGGATTTCAATGCCTAATAGCTTAAGGAAAATTCTTGCAAAAGATATGGTCGTACTTTATAAGTTACTAAGAACTTACATAAAAGACAAATAGGGATTTTTGCAGAGTTAAATCGAGAAAAGTCTCCTCTGTCTATATCTTTCTTTAAAAGCTTTAATTGCTTGCTCTAGTGCATTCTTCACTCTACTTTCAGAGAAATCTCTCTCGTAACATAGAAATTCTAAGATTTCTGAAACCCTTGGTTCCTCCCATACAAGCTCGTAATCCGGTGTAACATCAGGGTTTAAAAACTTCTTCCTTATGATTTCCGGGTCTGCTGGGAAACTTGAATAATCTATGATGTGTCCATCCAGTAGCGCTTTTAAGCTTCCATACT
>CALKCG010000124.1 GCA_938082915.1 uncultured archaeon
GTAAGTATGAACAGATTTTAAACATCAGTCTTAAAATAGCTGAGAATTACGAGCTTGAAGCTGCTTCAAACCCGGAGCTTTTAGAGGGGGCTTATGAGGCTTTGATGAAGCTGAAGAATATGAATCTAAAATTAGCTATAGTAACTAACAATTGTTTTAAAGCTACGGAGCTTACACTTTCAAAACTTAAAATCGGAAGATTCTTCGAGTTGATCATCGCAAGAGACTATGTTAAAGCGATGAAGCCGAGTCCCAAGCCCATTAAATGTGCTCTTTTAAAGCTCAATTTAAGGGAATGCGAGGCTGTCGTAGTTGGAGATAGTACGATCGATGTTAAAGCGGCTTTAAAAGCAGGAGTTACATCTATAGGCATTGCATCGGGTGTTGCAACTAGAGAAGCTTTAAGGGAAGCTGGAGCAAACTACATAATAGATAGTATGATGGAGCTTCCAAAACTTATAGAGGATATTAACTATGGCGGTTTGTAGCGACCATACTTTAAACCAGTTTTAATAAGTGCAAGTGTATTGTCGACTGGTACCCCACGGTATATACAGTTACTGCTCGTTAGAAAGTATCCGCCGCTGTAAGCAGCATCTCTTATACAGTTTCTAGCTTCATTAGCTACGTCCTCAGGCGACCCTAGGAAGAGTGTACCAGCGGCATCCACATTACCGCACAACGCTATTTTATCGCCGTATTTTTCCTTAACCTCTTTAAGGCTCATACCTGCTGATGGGTCTATTGAGTGTAAAGCGTCAATACCAGTATTTATGAGACCATCTATTATAGGCCAGAGGTTGCCATCCGTATGCTGTATGAAGAATGCGCCGACTCTATGGGCTTCATCAACCAGCATTTTTATGAGTGGGAAGATCACCTTATGATAAAATTCCGGTTTAAAGAATGGACCGGACTTGAGGGCGTAATCCGTACAGTCTACAATTATATCGGCTCCAGCTTCAACTTGAAGTCTGATATACCTCAGACTCTTGCGAACTCCATCTTCGGCTATTCTTCTCAAACCTTCAGGATCCGTATAAGCCCGCTTAACTATGAGGAACATAGACTTACCATCTGGTATTCCAAGCCCTGTTCCTGGGCTATTCCCCATTATTGCAAGATCTGGAGCTATTTTACGAGCATACCTTATGGCCTCCAGCGGATCCGGTACGAAGGTGGGTCTAAAAACGTCGTAGCCTAGTTTAAGGCAAGTTTCAACTAAGACTTCAGTATTATGTCTCGTAACTTTGACGATGTCTTCTTCGATTTCCATCTTGTTTAAGGAATCTCTGAAAACCGTTTTCTCCCACGAACCGTAGCTACTCCATAAAATGTAGGGTTTACCAACTATAAGCTCGGGGTATTGAAACTCAAGTTCAAACATTGGAACTCTATCTGGTTCTTCGAGATCTAAGGCTCTTAAAACCCTTTCTCTAGACTTCAAAAGCGAAATCCCCATGGAAAATTAAGCCATCTTAAGCTTTAGCGTTTTTATCTCAAGTGGTTTAACTTTTAAAGTCAAAGTATCTCTCTCGATTATGGTTTCTTCGCTTATAGGTCTTTCGATCAAGTCTAGTTCTTGCACGGCTTTGACATGGAATCCGAACTCCAGCTCTACACCAGTTTCTAAACCCGTAGTCTCATACAATCTGAGAACCAAGTCTTCTGAGTCCTCAGCCCTCTTAAGACAGGAGATTATGATATTCTCAGGCTTCACCCTTAGAAGACTCATAAGCTCGGGTTTTGTACCTCTCATGCTTGAAGGTTTCGTAACAGCCACGGCATATAGCGGATGATTTACTTCAAAGCCTTTCCTGAAGCTTAAAGCGGTTTTCCAATCTCCGCTATGCGGATATATTGAATACGTTACTTCATGTAAGCCTTGGTCTGGAGTTGGGTCTGGACTATAGCTTGTCCTAATAAGCGTCATTCTAACGGTGTTTCCAGATACGTCAAATCCGTATTTAGAGTCGTTAAGAAGAGTTAAACCGTATTCTTCGTCTGAGACATCAACCCATCTTAAAGCTGGGACTTCTAAACCGTCAGCCGGCCTCTCAGCATATCCAAACGGTACTTCAAAAACTGCTTTACCAGTAGACTTCAGGATGGGTGTGAATGAGACTTTAAGCATTGGAGCTTCTATGTTTTCATTTGAAAACTCACGCCAATCTATCGACGTTTGAAAGTCTATTCTAGGGACCCCCCTGAAGAGAACTATGTCGCAGCATATTCTGGACCTGCGATACTTATAGACGACTCTCACCTTCGCTCTCACAGGTCCGTTTTCAATAAGTCTAACTTCTTCAGGCTTAACAAGGTTTTCAATGTGTGTTATTTCCCCTATTATCCAAGCAGACATTGGGTGAGGTGCTTCGTGAAGTACTTGGAATAGGTTGTTCTCCCTAGGTTGCGTAGCCTCGTATTGGAATCTGTTAAAGACGATCCTATTGGCTTTCTTATCGTAGAGCTCCCTTATTGTTCCAGTCCTATTATCAATAGTAATTCTGAAGAATTCGTTCTCAAGTGTAAGGTCTTTAGCAAGAATCTTCGCATCAACCGTACCATCT
>CALKCG010000125.1 GCA_938082915.1 uncultured archaeon
AAGAAGAACATCAGCGACACTTATCCTATTTATGAATATGTATGAATCTTTAGATTCAAAAGCAAGTGTAATATTTCCTAGTTTATAGCTTCTACTGATGAGTTTAAAACCCTTAGGAAGTTTTAAATTGAAATCTAAAACCGTCCAGCTATAAACATCACTTTTAACATGACATTTAAAAGATTTTAATACATATAGAATCGTTTTCTTAAAACTCCAGTATTCATCACGTTTAAATAACAATTGGACACGATAAAATTTTAAATTCTCATCGCAATACCAGAAAACGACATATCCTTCAAATTCATTTATCCTCCAATGAAGATATTTGGCCATGTGCTTTGCAATTCCTGCAGAACCCCCCTTACCTATGAATTTAATATCTCCGCTCTTCTTCTGCAATTCCTTTTTGAGGCTTTCAGAAATTTCATCAAGAGATTTAATTTTATCTTTCTTATAGGGCTCCCATGAAATCTCTAACCTCGGCGCTTTAGGGTCATCTATTCGAACATATCCCTTATCATATCCTCCTCTATCTATGCTTATATCCCAGTCGTCGGGTATTGCTACTTCAAAACCCCACCAGCCGAACTTTTTAAAATTCATATTAACGTTTAATTTAAAAGGGGCTTGAAAAAATAAACTTTAGGTGTAACCTTTGACTCAAAAACCTAAGAAGCGGAGAGAGGTTGAAGCAGTTGACGTACCAGACCACAGACACTGTGAAATCTGCGGAAGAGTCGTCCCACCCAATGAAAAATACTGCTCTCCTAAGTGTGAAGAGAAAGCCGTTAAAGAGAGGAAATCCATGGAGAGGTTTAGGAAAATATGGATAGCAATACTCGTAGCCTTCACCATATTCATGATCGTACAAATCTTGCTTCGACTGCCCGGATAGCAACCGCTGAAAAACCATTGAACAATCCCCTTTTTCCCTTCAATAGAATAAAGGAGGCTTAAAGTAAATGGTAAAAATACACGGTATTAAACCAGAGGGGGTTTAAATGTCTATAGTCGATGGAAAGAAGACAGGGAAGAAGCTTTCAGACATCATTAGAATCCCCTGGGTTAAAGGCTCCGTCGCCTTAGGGCTAGTAGTAGCAATTGTTGGTCTAACTACTATCTTGATGTTGAAAACCCTTGATTTTAACGTAGAACAACTTTTACCGGATGTGAAAACCTTCCTTAATAACTATGGTATTGCAGGTGTTTTCATCGCAACTGTACTTGCAGGCACTGTAATACCTCTTGGAAGCCCAGTTTTAGTAATGGTAGCAGCTTCTTTCGGCCTTCCTCCAATAGCGTTGATAATTGTTGCAACAACCGGATTTACAATAGGTATGACAATTAATTACGGCTTGGCTTACAAACTGGGAAGACCATACGTTATGAAAAAGCTTGGCGAGGATAAACTTGAAGAAATCTCCAATCTATGGAGGGAATGGGGGTGGATCATCTACGTAATCTTTGGAACCATCCCTGTTCTACCGGTAGAATTACTATCCCTCTTCTGTGGACTTTTGAAAACGCGTTTCGACATTTTCTTAGCTTTAACCTTTACATCAAGATTCATCCTTTTCACTATTTTAGTCTATTTTGGAGAGCATATAGGCATATGGCTTGGGATAACGTGAAAACCGCTGAGCAACCTCATTAAACGAATACTTCTTCCGTAGACGATCTACGAATAATCTAAGATTGCTTAGAGAGTAAGTAGAACAATAAATCCAGCAAGGTCTTGATCAAAAGAATTCTGAGTTATGTAAGTCTGTCGAAGACTGTGTAACTCAGAACCTTCTTAAGCACGTGAGGACGCATATTTGGATATTTAAGTACATAAATTTCTAGGGATAATGTCAATTTTTATCTTCCAATTTTTTGAGTAGTGGATATATTCTTGTAGGAATAGTGATTTGTTTTCTTTTATTACAAACATTTTCTATTTCTCTTACTATTTTTTCAATTTTAATATCTGTCTTATACCATTTAATCATACTTGATACCTTTTTAGCTGTTTTTACAACATTATATCCAACATTATATGCGCTTAGAATAGCCTCTTTATTATTAAGTATATCTGCTTTGCTATTATGGTACGCTAGTGCCCAAGGTGGAATATGTACTCCCATGCTATTGAAAGTAACCATTAGATAAGATATTGCTGTTATAGACCCTGAATCATTTCCAGCTGCTAAAAAGCCTGCAACTTTTCCATCTAAGAGACTTCTCCCAATATGATGAATCATGTTCTCCATACTTGTTAGTCTGTCAATTAAATTCTTTAGTTGACCGCTAACCATATACCAATACAAGGGCGTCGATATGATTAATCCTTGGGAATTAACGATTTTTTCTCCAAGTTTATTAAAGTCATCGTCTTCAATTAAGCAAGGGAACCTACAATCTTTTGGGTTACTAGATACACATCCCATGCATGGTTTAATAACATACTTGTAGAGGTGTACAATTTCCGGTTCTCCCTTCGCATCTAAAACACCGTAGTTTGCAGCTAGTAATAGTTTCTGAGACCAGCCATTGTCCCTCGGTGAAGCATTTATTAACAAAACTTTGGGTTTCATACCAATCACCTAGACCATACAAACTGCCTAGGTAATTGGTTAGCCCCATATGTCCCTTTCCATCATATATCATAGATTCTCCTAAATTCCTCCTGAGACTCTTTTGTGGTTAAAGTAATGTAAAATGAAGTCATAAATAAAAAGTTATCGATTTGACGAATCTCTTTATGCTCCACTTGCTTGACTTTCATATGGAGTAGGTTAAAGATTGGGAATGACCGATATTTTAAAATCCAGTTGTTAAAAAAGAAGCGTGAGTTAAAGACGCTATTCTTCTAAAGCCTGAAACAATGAGGTCAAGAGAGAATAGGATTGAAATCAGTGAGTAGCCTTAAGCAAGAGGAATATACTACTGCCCCTAAAAGCTATATTCGAGTCTTGAGTCTATTCAGCACATAAGGCTGACTTTGATTCCGTAAGATTTTTCATCATCCTAGTGAGTCGAATGCGTCCAAACAGGGATTGTCGAACATCTTTTTTGTGTCTCGGCTGCTATCTGCAACTTTGACAGACAGGAAGGGAAAATGCTGGGCATCAAATATAAACTAACATTCTAGAAGAGCCGTCGCCGAAAATTACTACAATAAGCCTTATCTATGCATGTATTAATCATTTATCAAGCGAGTCTACTTAACTGCCAATAAGCGTTAATGTTTTAAGTGTTCATTTCCAGACCTAAGCTATGCTTAAAGACATGACGTTCTCATCCACATATGTTTTAAGCTTTTTCACGCTTAAAGGCATTATAGCCTATCGTTTATCCTCTCTTAATCTCCACCGTTGAGTTATTAACATATACCTTACTAGGCTCACTCATAGATGCTAAAGCCTTGAATATTCCATACGCTTTTTCTCTGACAACGCTCAAACCCCTCCTAAGCAGTTTTATATAAACCACAGCGAGCATCATCAGTCTGATGATTTCCAGGTGTAAACTTCTTATCGGCTCTTATAATTCTGTTAACGAGCCGTTTTACGACGTGGCTTGCTATGTCGCTCATACCTAGCGCCAGCGGCTTCGGAGCTTCCGACAACAGGGCGTGTGGGCTGTAACATTTATGAGGACCTTGTGCCAGACCCGTTTATATTAAGGGGTCATCATAACGTCTATCCTGCGCTTCAAATTCGTTCAGTCCATAAAAGGATATAATCTTCTGTAATTTAGTTTAACGCCGGGAGTGGGATTTGAACCCACGAGGGCCCGAAGGGCCCACAGGCTCTCCAGGCCTGCGCCTTAGTCCGCTCGGCCATCCCGGCTTTAAAGGGGTCTAGGTCAAAATATAATGTGGGGTTTCTTTAATGTTTCTAAATTCTAACTTGGATTTTGATTTCATCCAGCCCATACTGTACGAAATTATAGTAGTCGACCCAGTTTAATTCGTCTTGGAAGCTGTATGGTCCTACTGCTGTGAGTTCTCCTGCTTTATGGTGATGCGGCCCTAGTAAGTTTCTAAGGGTATTTACGAGTACGATTTCGATTTCGTTTACTCCGGGTTTGACGAAATCTGTGATCTCGACTTCGTGTGGTTTTAAGAATATGTAGCCAACGTCACGACCGTTGAGTTTAACTTGAGCTACTGTTGCGTTTAAACCATTTAAGACTAGGAAGATTCTACCGCTTGGTTTTTCCTCAAATTTAAGCATGCCTTCTATTGAAACCTCTCCAGCGTAGAATGGATACCCCCTCTTCGTCAGATCTCCACCTTCGTAGTACTGGTCTTCCTCAATTATCTTAAACTCTCTATTCCCGATATTTTCGACTGCGAATTCTCCAACTATGTATATCGATTCTACTTCTGTTTCAAGCTCATGAGCATCCGTACCCGAAACCATGTACTTTGTAAATGTTTTCACACTTTCAAGCTCGACGACGTTAAGCCCGTTTTTGATGAACCCTTTGATTGGTATCTGTTTAAAACTCGTATCAATCCACCAGCCGTACTCAAGCTTATATGAAACGTCTAAGCCGTTGACCTTAATCTTAAACTTCTCAGGGCTCTCTAGAGCAAGCCAAACTTCTCTATCTAGATTTTTCAAATCGACTGTAAACTCATACTTCAACGTGAAGCGTTTACCGTAGCCAAGTCCATCTACAATCTTCTGAGCCTTCCAAGTCGGAATCTTACCAGTCCAAACGCCTTCAAACCCTACACTACAGTAATCCAAGGTTAATGCATTTAACGATTTCCTCGAAATCTTCCAAGGCTTAGCGACAGTCAACTCTTCTACAACCTTTAACTGTTTGTATTCGGCTGTTTCAGGGCTTTCAGTTTCATCCAGGACGAACAGCCTAGAGCCCACGGGTGGAAGTGAAACCTTAGTGTACACGTAGTTGCCTCTAACACTTTGATCAGCTGTTTTAACGTCTCCAGTAAATGGATCGTACTCTTCGAGCCCGCCTCTACCAAGTAAGCCGACTTCAAGGTCAACCTTCTGAGATCTGCTCAGGTTGACGAGGAACAGTATCTGTTGAGAACCATCTCTCCTCAAGTGATACCATACGTTGGAGGAGTCATTTTTTAAACTGTTTATCGAAACCCTCTTTTCAATCTTCTCGTTTAAAACGTCTACTGCTTCAGACGGGTTTTTAACTCTAACTGCCTTTTCTAGGAGTGTTTCAATCCTGCTTGAGGGCTTGCCGTCCACCATTCTAGGCACCGGTTCAATTGCTATTAGAAGCCCACCGTTGGCGGTATATTCTTCTAAGAGTTTAACCGTGAATTCCGCCAGAGTTAAACTGGGCGGAATTATAACAGCCCTATACCGGCATCTCCCAACGATTAGATGTTCATTTTCCACATTACCGTATTTGGATATTATAAATTCGTCTCCAAACTCGAAGTCCCAGTGTTTCTCAAGAAGCGTTCTAAAGGTCTTCTCAAGGCTCTTATTCAACTCATCGACTTCAGACGTATTCAGAGGGCTGAACGCGGCCCAGCCGCTTCCAATTGGATGTATTATCAAGACATCTACAACTCTCACACCCCTCGACAGTGCATAGCTCAATCTCGTGAAGTAGGACTCTACAAGGTGGTTGAACTTCCACCATGGTTGTTGGTAGAATATGTTCGGTGGATAGTCTCTTTTACGCCTACCCCTCATGGAGTATAGTGACAGGTGGTGGTTTAGGAAGTTTACACCCAATACATACTCCCAATCTCCTATCCACTTCCTGTCTTCAAAGGACAAGTTTTGACCACTACATCCATAGGTTTCTGAAAGAACTCTCTCTTTTCCAAGCTGATTGGCTACGCTAGCAACTTGCTTAATCGTTAGCACTTCATCTATATTTCTACATAGGTGGTCTACGCCCGGTATGTGCATGTACTCGTAATGGGGCATGGCTGCCCCTATGACTCTTATCTGACTTGTGAGAGATTCTTCTGAAAGGTAATGCCCAGTATACTTTAAACCGTGCTTATCGCACCACTCGTAAATCTGTTTGCTGTAGCTTTCAATGAATAGCTCCGTTAAAGTCCTCCAGAAGTCGTACCTGATTTTATAATAATCACCTACGTCGAAGAATAGACTTGGCAAATGGTCGGTAATATCATATCCGAGTTTGGATTTGAAGAATTCCGGAAACCTATTTGTCCAAGGTACTGCAGGGTAGTTTAAAGACTCTTGCCCAGATAGATAATTGGGCTCGTCTGTGAATATGCCGGGTATCGTCTTTCCTATCCATCCTTTAAAGCGCTGATAATACCTCTCATATGTAGATTCTATGAATTTTCTAACGGCTTCTGAGTTTAACGTATCTATGTAGGAGAAACCGTCGAACCACTTGCTTCCAATTGGAGCGATCCAAATGTAGAAGTTTATGTAGCTTTTACCAGTTTTAGGTCTTTCACATGCTTCTACGGCTCTTAAATTTGATGGTTTACCGTCTGCAAAATCGCACTCGAAGACTTTTAAAAGCTCTGGAGAGTTTATGATCACCCCGCTGATGGTCATGGCTAATGCTTTAACTCTATAGTCTCGATTTGAAGCTGGGACAACGCCTCCGGCAAAACCGCTAGGCCACTTATCTTCATCGTAAAGCCAAGCATACATACCTCTTTTCTCAGCTTCTTTCAGACAAGTTTCAATTCTATTAAGCCACTCTTCACTCATATAGGGGGTTACCAGCCCCTCTCTAGCGTGGAGGAAGAAGCCTCCAAACCACCCATCATCCATTAAACTTATCTGCCTGGAAAGTTCTGAGTCCTCAAGTTTATCATTTAAAGACCAGAATGGAGCCCCTCTAAACTCTTTACCCGGGTTCTTGAAAACCCATTTATCCACTCAAAGCACCGTTGAGAAGTATTTATTATAGGAGTATAAAGGCTTAAACCCCGTTTACCGTAGATTATACAGGCGGAGGATCACCTACGGCTCAATTCTTTAAGCCTTTGAGGCAAGTAATCGCTAACTATAAACGTTAACCCGTATCTACTGAAGGCTTCCTGTTCAGACTTCCTCTTAATCCTCTGAAACGTAGCTATCTCCTTCCGCCACAATTCATCCTTATACCTAGGATCCCTTTCAAGTTCTTCAAGACGTTTAAGGTCTACCTTCGTCAAAGGATCGCTTGGAAGCCTATACTTTACTATGTCTGAAGCATAGACTCCCGCCCATAGTGCATCCGGCGTAGCAAGCTCAGGTATATGACCGGCTCTCGCGGAGCCTGAGAGTATAACTTGTGCAATATGCATCCCCCAGGGGTCGCCATCAACGAAAATGTATACCGGCAGATTAAGCTCTAAATTCAACCTTCTAATTAAACGTCTAGTCGCCCTAGGGGGTTGACCAGCCGTGTGAATGAGAATCGCCTTAAACTTCTTGTGCACTTTCTCCTCTATAAATCGTGTAAACATAGCCCCTTTCTCGATGACTATGACTTTATCTGCTTCACAGTGGATGAAGTCTGCACGTGTAAGAGTTGGACCTATGACCAATCCATCAGGATGCATTGTGAGGTTTACTCTAACCCCCTTGTAGTCTCTAACCGTATACTCTATGGTTAAATCGCCGAATATCGCAGACCTTTCTTCAGGGAAGATGTTGAATTCTTCTCTGGCTACACCTAAAACCGTTT
>CALKCG010000126.1 GCA_938082915.1 uncultured archaeon
TACACTTCATCTGGGTTTGAGACCGCATTCAGAACGTCGTTTATTCTATTGCCAAGCTCGGGGTGCCTAGCCACGATATGCCTCCAAGTCCCTTCGCCAAGCTCAACACGCAATCCGTCGTGTAACGCGGTTTCATAAACCGTCTTAATGCCCACCTTCATTCAACGCTTTAAGGCTAAAGTTTAAAATGGCTTACCGACACATATTGTCGAGGTGTACTCCTTTAAGTTTTTACTTATGCTACTAATCCCCGTTACCTTAATTGCATCTATGGCTCTATGTCAGCCGTCACCCAACGACGCTAGGACGCGCGTTGCAGAAGCCTACGAGCGTGTCTTAGAGGCTTACGAGTCTGGGGGAAACGTCATTGGGCTCGTCGATAGGCTTAACGAGGCTTTGAAGCTCATAGCCGAAGCCGAGTCCACTGGAGACGCTAGGCTTATCGATAGAGCAAACAACCTTGTCGAATCTGTTGTTGAAGAGGCTCCTAAAGTCAGAGAAGATGGCTTGAAGGCTAGGAACGCCACCTACATGCTCTACGGCTCGGCCTTAGCGGTCGCTATAGCCTCAGCAGTCCTCGCATACTTCTACGGTCCTAAGTTCTTCTGGAGGCTTTGGGTCAGGCTTAGAGCAGACTATAGGGTCAGCCTGGGTTCGGGCGGAGGACAAAGCCCTATGATTTTGAGCGGTGAGGTCTGGGCCGTCGTCATGGTTATTGTACTCGTAGGCGCTGTCTTCGCATTTTCTCAGATGTTCACTGCCGGTAGGGTTACGGAGCCCTTCAGCGAGCTTGGCGTCCTCGGGCCTAAGATGAGGATAGGCGATTACCCCAGGACAGTCGTCTTAGGTGAGAGGTTTAGGCTGTACTTGTACGTGGGGAATCACATGGGTAAGCCCATGTACTACGCGTTGCTCGTCAAGCTCGGAAACTCCACTACGCAGGTAGACCCCGCCCCGATAGAGCCCTTCATGAGGTTCGACTTGATACTCATGCATGGAGAGAACAGGACGATGCCAGTGGACATAGAGTTGAAGGAGCCTGGCGTAAACCGGAGGCTTATATTCGAGCTCTGGGTATACAACTCGACCGTTAAAGCGTTCACGTATCATGGCAGGTGGTGTCAGATATGGTTGAACGTGACTGCTCCACCTAGCTAGGCTTTTGTTTGAATCTTTCCCTTTGAACATTTTGTATACGACTTTATACGCTTCTATAGCCTCTATGTCCCATATAGCACCTTTAATTATCCATCATACTTAAGTCGCTTGGATTCGTATTTATTTAGATGTATAACAAGAAACTTTTCTATTTCATCTTTTGTTGGGTAGCTTCTAGCTCCATACGCTGTTATGATTCTTGATGCAAACCAGTTGGAAAGCAGTCCGGCATCTTTAAGCGTGAATCCTCTACACAGGCCATATATTAGAGCTGCTGTGAATGCGTCACCAGCTCCAGTAGTATCTATGCATCTAACGTGGAATGGCGATATTTTTAATAGTTCATCCTCAGTAGCGAGAATGCAGCCTTTATCACCAAGTTTAAGAGCCAGTAATGGAACTTTCCCTCTAAAAAATTCCACGATATTATTTACATGCGTTTTTGAGCATAACGTCTTCGCCTCCTCTAAATTAGGGGATAAGACGTAGGACTTAGATAATATGGTGATAAAGATATTTTTAAGGGCATTTGCCAAGTGAGGTGATGCTGGGTCGAATACTACTTTAACGCCTGATTTATCTGCTATCTCAATAGCTTTAAGTATAGCGTCTCTCTGGGGCTTTTTTATGAGGGAGAAGCCAGATACATAGAGATAAGTGCTATGCTCTATTGCCTCTGATAAAGAAGTTACCTCTTCAGGTTTTAGAAGGTCGTTTGCTCCCCTATATACGAGGAATGAACGCCCACTAGATGAATCTATAAGACTTAAGGTAATACCGGTCCCTAAGCTATCAGTTTTAAATACCAAAGGATTTACTCCGTGAGATTCGAGGTCTAGTATGTACATGTTGCCTAGAGCGTCGTTTCCGACCTTGCCTACGAAAGCCGATTTTCCACCGAGAATGGCTATACCTACTGCTACATTCGCTGAGCCCCCGGGACATAATGACATGTGCTTGCAATATGTTACGTCTTTTGAAGAATCAAGTCTTCTAGTTTTAACTAGAATATCCCACATTGCATCTCCAACGATTGTGCAATCGAACATGTTAAACCTAGGTGAAACTTATTGGGCGCTTACCGTTTTTTCGGCATAGATCACTGGACGGTGAGGTAAATCCCGATTTGCATGTTTAATTGTTAAGCCTAAATTGGAAAGCGTAGCGGAAATTTCTCTAAAATCAACCTGCCCGATATGAAGTTCAACAGCTATGTTGAGGTTGCCGGAGCGTTTAATGGTATCCGCCGCTCCTTGAAGGACTTCAAGTTCAGCTCCTTCGACATCAATCTTCAGGAAGTCTACCTTTTTAACTCCGAGACTTCTTACGATGTTGTCAATTGTATTAACTTCTACTTCAACACATTTTTGGAAATGTGGTCTTTTAAGCGAGTGGCTTCTAGAAGAGTCAGCCACATAGAGTTTAGTTCTACCAGAATGATTTCCACAGGCTTTATTGATAGCAATTACATTCTTCAATTTGTTCAATTTAACGTTGGATTGTAAAAATGCAAAGTTCCTGGGCTCAGGTTCTATAGCTATAACAAGTCCTCTCTCTCACTTTCCTCGCCGCTTTAATGCTAAAAATCCCGACATGAGCCCCAACGTCAATAACAGCATCACCCTCACCTAGGCTGTATGCTTCTTCATAGGAGCCACCCATTAGAATTTTAATTGCGAGAAGGAAGGAGTCACGTGGAATTAGTAATTTGTAACCGAAACCCTTTAAAAAGTATGAGTGTTTAGCTGGTACGAGCGATACACCGAGAAATAAGGCTACTAAAGGAGCTAATATAGGAGAAGTAAGAGCTTTTTCTATTTTGCACACAATTCTTATGAATTTTGGAGGCAACTTTCTCATGAATATTTTGAGAGGACTCAATCTAACCATCTATTAGGCTTTCTCCCTCGCACGTTTCTGGTATTGGAAGATTTAGTAGAGTTGATATAGTTGGAGCGATGTCTACAAACTCGGCGTTTGCTTTACGTTTGCTGAAAATTTGTTTATGGTGTTTAGCGTGCAAAATCAAGATTAGTGTATCATAGGCATATTCTTAGATTTTTGAATACCACCTAAACCTCGGAATTTTAATGGTATAGTATTAAGCCTTCGACAAAGTAAAAGGTAAGGCAGACTTATATCATGGCTTAGCAGTAATCCACCATCTTTAATAAATGGCCAAGCGGCGTTGTATTC